>NZ_LZPJ01000078.1:0-48461 GCF_001729365.1 Acinetobacter sp. YK3 | reverse complement strand
GACACTCGTTATTAATGGTGTGACGTACACCGCGACTGTTGATGCAGCAGCGGGTACATGGACTGCAGATGTAGCGGGCAGTGATTTGCTGGCTGACAATGACAAGACTATTGCTGCTACTGCAACCTTCACGGATGCGGTAGGCAACAGCAGTAACATCACCGATACTCAAGTCTATACAGTGGATATTACGCCACCAGATAGTTCTACAACGACGGTCACAATTGATCCGATTACAGGAGACAATATTGTTGATTCAACTGAAGCTGGAGTGAACCAAACCATTAGTGGTACGGTCACTGGAGAGTTTACGGTTGGTGATGCAGTCATCGTCAATGTAAATGGTGTGGATATCAGCACTACAGTTCAAGCGGGCGGTCTATGGAGTATCTCTGTAGCTGGTGCGGAGCTGGTTGCCGATGCTGATAAAGTGATTAACGTCACTGTTAAGGCGACAGATGCAGCAGGTAACGTGGGTGATGTGACAAGCGATGTTACTTATACTGTGAATACAGGTACCTTAATCGCTTACGACAACATTGGACACGCTGTCCTTAGTCCACAACCAGCGTTGGTTCAAGATGATGTGAGCTTGGGTAGTACTTCATATCTATTGTTAACCTCATTGGCAGGTATTGATCTTCAACTTGGTGGTAACTCACTTGGCTTTGAGGTAGATCCAGGCCATGAAGGTACTGTGACATTCCAATACAGTGGCTTAATTGATGCTGCATTGTTGTCCGACTATAAATTAGTTGTACAAAAATTTAATACGACGACGAATCAATGGGAATCTATCCACGGCGATAGCGATGCTTCATTGCTTAGCCTGCACTTACTTGGTCTTGGCATTGGAAATGTTCCAGGTGTCGTACTCGAAGGTCTGGAAGCAGGACAATACCGTGGCTTCTTGACTTACGATGGCTTATTAGGTGTTGGTGTACTTGGTACCTTGTCTGCGACGATGGATGATTATGATCTATCGATCCCTGGCGGATATGAAGTCGGCAATGCAGAAGGTAACGTGATCCTTGATCCAGATCCAACAGGACAAGTCGATCAAATCACATCGACAACGATTGTATCTTCTGTGAATGGTCATGCAATTGATGCCGATGGCGAAAGCTTCGATGGTTTATATGGAACGATTACCTTCCATCAAGATGGTAGTTATACCTATGTTCCGTTCGCGAATGGTTCAGGTGTCGGTCAAACAGATCAATTCACCTATACCTTAACCGATCCGGTCACAGGTGCGACGACAGAAGCAAATCTGAATATTGTGTTCGATTCAATCCGTGCTGCGGACAACTTGGTTGAAGTGGAAATCAATCCACAATATCAATTGGTGGGCACAGAAACAGATTCGGCATTCTATGGCGTGTTATTGAATGTTGGAAATCTGGTCGACTTGCAACTGTTGACTGTGGATACCGTTGATTTCAATGTCGCTGCTGGACAAGAAGGTGTTGCAACATTTAGCTTCAACAGCCTGATTGGTGCATCGGCACTCGGTAACTACAATGTTGTATTGCAAAAATACAATGAAGTGACTGGTCAATGGGAAGCGGTGAATGGTACCGGTGACCGTTCATTATTGAATCTGACCTTATTAGGTACGACACCAACCGCGCAAATTGCTGGCTTGACTGAAGGCGAATATCGAGCATTCTTGTCCTTCAACGGTCTGCTTGGTGGTGCAGTCGGTGTGACCTTGAATGGTGAGGTGGATCTCTACAACCCTGCGGTTATCACCGGATACGATGTTGTTGCAGCACATGGTAATTTGATCTCTGATCCAAATACCAATGGTGCGATTGATATCGCAACGCCGAACAGCGTGATTAGTGAAATTAATGGCGTTGCTATCACTGGCTCTCCAACTACGGTGGCAGGTGATCATGGTACTTTAGTGATCTATCCAAATGGCGACTATACCTATACACCAAATCCTGACAGTGCTGGTTTAGGACAGGTAGATGAGTTTACTTATACCTTGCGAGATCCAGCATCAGGTACGACTTCACAAGCGACCTTCTATGTTCACCTCGATAGTAAAGTTGTCGATATGAACTGGAACCCAGCGGATCCTTCAGCACCTGCAACAGTAACGATTATTGCAGCTGATGATGCAGTGAATGCTGGAATTAGCGCACAACCGCATCTTATTGAAGATGATCGTGCACTAGGCAGCGCAACTTACCTTGCATTGCTATCGTTGGCGGGTATTAACCTACAAGCACCTTTACCATTCGTGAACAGCACAGTGAACTTCAATGTGGCTGCGGGTGAGCAAGGTACAGCAACCTTCAAATATAGCAGTCTGATTAATGAAGGTGCATTGGGCGATTACCAGCTTGTTGTACAAAAATTCAATACCGTAACGAATCGTTGGGAATCGATTACGGGTAGCAGTGAAGCATCTTTACTTAACCTCAGTGTGTTAGGTATCGGCTTGAATGCAACTCCGGGAGTGGTTCTTGAAGGTCTGGAGGAAGGACAATATCGTGCCTTCATGACCTATAACGGTCTATATGGTAAGAGTATCCTCGGCACATTGACAGGCACCATGGATGTCTTTGATCCAACACAAGTGGATTACACAGGTGTTGCGACAGAAGGTAACGTGATTACTGGTCTAGGTGTGGGTACCAATGCCGATTCAGTGACAGGCTACACAGTTGTAGGTTCTGTAACGTTCAATGGTGTAACAACCACGGTTGATCTCACCAATGGCGCAACCATTGTCGGTCAATACGGAACACTGCAAATATTTGCAAATGGCGATTATATCTATACACCGAATAATACCAATGCAAATCTAGGTCTGGTGGATCACTTCACTTATACCTTGTCAGATCCATTGGGCGGCAACTCGTCAAGTGCAAGTCTGGACTTCACGATTGGCAACAGTACGCCAGTGATTGCGGTAGATGACCTTGCAGTTGCCGAGATTAATCCGGAATATCTGCAAATTGGTAATGATGTTGCGGTAGGCAGCTACTTATATCTAGCCTTAGTAAGCTTAACTGAGAATTTTGACTTCCAGTTGGGTGGACAAGGCGTCGGCTTTACCTTGACTGACAACACCTTAAATGATGTGACGTTCAATTACAGTGCATTAATCGACGCAAGCCTGCTTGCTGACTATGTACTTGTGGTTCAGAAATTTGATACTGCGACGAATCAATGGGTAGCTGTACATGGTACAGGCGATGCTGATTTACTGAGCCTTGCAGCCTTTGGTGGTAATTCAATCACATTAGATGGTTTAGGTGCAGGTCAGTACAGAGCCTTTATGACCTATGCGGGTAGCGGTGTTGGTGTTAGCTTGCTGGGTACGCTTTCTGTTCAGAAAGATGTATTTGATGCAACCAACATTACGGGTTACAGCGTTGAAGCTGCGGAAGGTAATGTGATCCATGACATTGGTCTCAATGGACATGCAGATACAGCCTCTGGCTTCAGTAGTATCACCAGCGTTGAATTCAATGGTGTTGCACATGCAGTGAATGCGACGGGTGTCACAACGATTGTCGGTGACTACGGTACATTGTCGATTTACGCAAATGGTAATTACAGCTATCAACCAACTGCCAATGCAAGTGGTGTGGGCCAAGTCGATCAATTTACCTATACCTTGACGGATGGTGTGAATTCATCGCAAGCAACCTTGTACTTCCATATTGATAGTGATGCTGTCGATATGACTTGGAATCCAACGGATCCTTCACAACCAGCTGATATCGTGGCTACACCTGTAGATGCGATTGATGATGTGGTGTCTGCGGGTATTGATGTTGTTCCACAAGGTCAGTTGGGTGTTGCAGTCGGTTCGGCAAGTTATCTGTTACTGGTTGGATTGTCTGAGAATCTCAACCTTTCATTACTGGGTACACCAAGTGTGAAATTTAATATTGCAGCTGGACATGGCGCGGATGTGACATTCTCTTACGCACCAACAGTTTCACTGTCTTTATTCAATGACTACAAGGTGGTTCTGCAAGAAAAAGCAGCAGACGGTACTTGGCATAACATTGATGGTGGTTCAAGCACTGGATTGCTTAATATCGGTCTGTTAGGTAGTGGTGGTATTGGTGTAACAGTACCTGATCTAGGTCAGGGCGAATACCGTGCCTTCATGGTCTACACAGGTGTGGGCGTCGGTATCTTGGGTACCATGAGTGTAGTAAAAGATGACTTCGACTATACCGTTGCACCGACCAATACAGCGATTGAGGCTGAAGGCAATGTGTTAACAGGTGATTCAATTACCTTGACCACACAAGTTTCAACAGTGACTTCAGAAGTTGCTGGTGCACCAACTGAAACGATTGGAACCAATACAACAATCGTTGGGGCTTACGGTACGCTGGTGATCTCTGCCAACGGTTCGTACACTTATACACCGAATACCACTGATTTGAGTGCGGTGGGTAAAGTCGATACATTTACCTATACCATCCGTGATGTTCTGACGGGTGCGACGGATACAGCGCAATTGCATATTCAGGTGGGTTCACCTGATGCAACTGTGGTTTGGGATACAGCCAACCCAGGCAATGATGGTGTTGTTGAGTTTGCTGCAAATGCAGATACTGCAACTGCAACAACAGACTTCTCGAATGCCAGAGATGCAGCAGTAGATGTTTCAAGTCCTGATGTTACGATTGGTGCATCATTACTGAATCTCACTCAGACTGTTACTTCAAATACCTTTACAGTAGCAAGTGGAACAGTAGCCAATATTGATCTGGCTGCAGTTTATGTAGCACAGCCATTGGCAAGTCTGTTACCAACCATCAGCTATGTGATTCAACGTAGTACAGATGGCGGTACAACATGGACCAATACCATCTATACCGGATCGCAAACTGCCCTAGGTAGTGTTGCAACGATTCAAGCGGGTAGTGTGGCTTTCCAAGATAATGTCGATTATCTGGCAGCAGGTCTGTATCGTGTTCAATACACCATGACAGGTGTATCGGTTGGTGTAACAACGGTTGATACCAGTGTAACTACAACCACGATTCATCTGGATCAATACAGCTCTGACTGGATCAACGGTAACGTGTTACTTGGAGATGATATTGGTGGGGTTGCGGATACAGGACTACCAACACATGAGGGTTATAAACTTCAGGTGTGGGATAGTGTTGCTGGATCATATGTAGATGCTGTTGGACAAAGCATTAATACAGGTAACGGTATCTTGATCATGCAGGCCAATGGTGCGTATGAATACCGTCCAAATGATGTCAATGTGACCACACATTTAACATCTGCGGATAGTATTGATTACAAGATCATTTCTGCAACAGGTACTGAGTCGACTTCAACCTTGAATATTGACTTGACTCATTCTGATTACAACCTGCTTTATACCAGTACAGCTGCAAACGATACCTTCACGACTGGTACAGGATCAGATACCCTGATCTTCCAAATCCTGAATGGTAGTGCTGCATCGGCTGGTAATGGTGCAAATACTGGCGGTAATACGACAGGTGCAGGTGGAGATCACTGGACTGACTTTGTAGTGGGTAATACAGATACAAGTGCAGCAAACTACAATGATCAGGCTGACAAGATCGATATCCAGCATCTGTTGGATGGTGATCAAAATGCGCTCAATATCGGCGAGTATCTACGTGTAACCACAAGTGGTGGTAATACGATTATCGCGATTGATCGTAACGGTGCGAATCTGATCGGAACCAGTAACTATACTGATCTGGTTACTTTGGAAGGCGTCAATACGACATTGAATGAATTGATTGCTAATCATCAGATCATTTACTAATCCTAAATCTTTAGCGTAAAAAGAGAACCTTCGGGTTCTCTTTTTCATTTTGAGAAGATCATAAAAATTTGTGCTATCTTGTTTAAAACGCTTAAAAATTCTAACAACTGCATCTATGACGATTACGACGATTTCAGCACTTGAACAACTCAAAAACCAACTCAGCGCTTACTTTGAAAGGGTTCAGCAACATTTGGATCTAACCGACACGGTTATTTTCTTGTCTTATGGTGAAAGAACACAACGTTGCCAGGTCTGGAATACATCTTTGACCGAGTTTCAATATGCGCAACAGGAGCTATTTACTTTTCTTGATCAAGAATTGCAGGCACAGGGGCAACTGGCAGAATTTTTAAAATTCGAGCTGGCCTATAACATTCAGTCAGAGCACTGGCAGAAAATCGAGCAAGACTTAAAATGCCAATTTCATAATAATCATTATCGCAAAGGCATCAGCTTTGATCAGGATTTCCAGATCTGTTTTTTGGAACAGGAGCTTTATGGTAAGGCGATTATCCGTGGCTTGAGCTATGACACGCCCAACTTTTTTGATCAAGATAATCTGAATGCGAGTATTTCAAAGAAATATCCGCATCAAGTACATCCAGTCCAGCTCAATCAAATCCAGCAGGTCTGGAGCTTCGATAGCCATGCCGTATTTTATGAAAATGGTCAATTATTACCCTTACACAGCCAATTCACTGAAAATGGTGTCCGCTATTTAACCGAATCCAAAAAACAGCATTTCACGCAGATGATTGAGGGCAACGCCCAATTTCTTGAACAGCAGGTTCAGGCGGATGGACGTTTTATCTATGGTTTTTTCCCCGCCTATGACCGTGAAATCCGTAGCTATAATACAGTGCGGCACTGTACTTCGACCTATGCCTTGATTGAGACGCTGGCCCTACATTCACAACAGCAAAGAATCGCAAAAATCCAAACAGCCATTGAATATGCCTTAAAACATTTTTATATCGAAAAGCAAAATGATCTGGCCTATATGCGTGATGGCGCAGATCTAAACCAACTGAATGAAATCAAACTGGGTGCCAATGCCGCTGCGATTTTAATGTTGAGTAAATATCAGGAAATCACAGGGGATGATCAGTATCTGAGATATGCCCAAGCTTTGGCCAATGGCATTTTGTCGATGGTGAATGAAGCAGGGGAAACCGTGCATGTTCTTCATTATCCTGAGTATGGGGTGAAAGAGCAGTTCCGCATTATTTATTATGATGGTGAAGCGGCTTTGGCCTTGTTACGTCTGTATCAGCTACAGGCTGATGAAAAGCTGTTGAACACAGTCAAGCGTATGTTCGAGCGTTTTATCGAACAAAAGTATGATCGTTATCATGACCATTGGCTGAGTTACTGTACCAATGAGCTCACCAAAATTTGCCCAGAAGAAAAATATTTTCAATTTGGTATCAATAATTACCTCAGGCATCTGGTGTTTATCCGCAATCGTAAAACGGCCTATGCCACTTTGCTGGAAATGATGATGGCGGCTTATCAAATGCTGTGTCGGATTCGGGATCTGGGTTTGAATGAGCTATTTGCAAAAGCACGGTTTGAGGATTTAAAAAAGCTGATCGAGTTTCGTAGCGATTTTCAGCGCACAGGGTTTTTCTATCCTGAAGTGGCTATGTATATGGCATGTCCTGAGAAGTGCCTCAATGCTTTTTATGTCCGGCATGACCGCTTCCGTGTCCGTATTGATGATCAGGAACATAATCTATCTGGTTATGTGGCCTATGTTCAGCATTTCGAAAACTGAATTATTGAGGATGAAATAAATGAGCCTTCCTCAAGAGATCAAGATCATCAGCCAAATCGGCAATGAAAATTTTCAGCATCCGCTCTGGCAAACTGAAATCACAGGGGACTGTGGTGACTGGATTTTAGTTTATCTGACTTTGCAACGTATCCTTGCAGGTCAATTGCAACTTGAGGATCGGATTACAATAGAGCAACAGTTTGAACAGAGTGATCAACAAGCACAGTTTTTGAAACAGGACACTTCTGTTTTAACGCTATTGCAATATTGGAGTTTTACCCAAACACTTGAGCATAAGCAGGCACTTGGCTGTACTTTGTTTGGAGATTGGCAGCAGGCTCAAATTCAGATCGAGCAGACGGCCCAGCAATTTGGATTACGGCTTCCTCATTCAGACCTCTATGCGCAAAATACCCTGCAAAATTTAGCGAGTCTGGCACAAGCCATTTTTGAAATGCCTTTGCTCTTATTGCAAAAGGTATTTGTCAAAGCATTCAACCTTGCAGGACGGGAGATTGCGCCATTCAGTGCGGTATTAACCTGTCAGCAGCTTGATGCAGTTCTCATTCTTTCTCATCAGCAGCAACCTTATTATTTCTCTTATCGCTATGAAAATCAGAGTCTGGGCATTTTTCATCTCTTGGATGATTTGCATCGGATTGATCATTTGGTGCCGTATTATCACTATTTTGAACCAGGGGTATTGCCTGCCAAACAGATTCAGGCAAAAAGTGAATGGATCAATATCATTGGTGATACCTATTTCGGTGAGTTCTATACAAATAAAAGAAAAAATAGGGGAATAGAGGATGCGCTACAACGTTATGGCTATGCGTATTCTTTTGAGAAGATCAAACATTTTTTCCATCAAGATGAGATTAATATTGCCAATTTTGAAGCTGTGTTCAACCTTGATGAAAACTCACCATTAACAGATAAAAAAGCCTTTATTTTAGGTGCACAGCCTAAGCAAACGCTGGCCGAGTTTAAGCGGATACATTTGAATACCTTGTGCCTCGCCAATAATCATTTAAAGGACTATGGTGAACCAAGTCTCACACATACTTTGGAATTGCTAGATCAA
Organism: Acinetobacter sp. YK3; assembly: GCF_001729365.1. NCBI lineage: Bacteria > Pseudomonadati > Pseudomonadota > Gammaproteobacteria > Moraxellales > Moraxellaceae > Acinetobacter > Acinetobacter sp. YK3. Next base: position 39,794 of record NZ_LZPJ01000078.1, on the reverse strand, counting down.
GCTGAGATCAATTTTATCGGGGCAGGCAATGATCAGCAGCATGCCCACCAATGCCTGCAAATACATGGTGAACAGCAAGGTATTGCGATTTTTAATGGCTATTGGCATCGGCAGACGGCCTATCAGCAATATGATTTTTATGCACTGGGGCGGAGCGCTGGTGTGGCGAGTATCAATGCCATTCTATTTGAACAAATCATGTTGTATCGACTGCAATATCCACAGCATAAGATTATTGTGATTTGTCATTGGGGCATCGATTTTAAAAGCACGCATTCTGAACAGGAAAAGCTTGCACAGGTGTTAACCCAAATCGGTGCTGATCTGGTGATTGGTCATGGGTCACATACCATCCAGCCTATTCAACGGATGAACCATAAACCCGTGATCTTCGGGATTGGTAATGGTGTGTTTAATAGCAATGGCGAGTTTGAAAAATATCAGGCGTTGCCATATGGGCTGGTGGTTCGAATTAATTTAAAAGCACAAAGTGTACAGCTTTATCCAATCTTCACTGATAATTTACAGAGCTTTTGGCAGCCTTATCCTGTGAATGAAACACAGTTTGAACAGGCACAGCATTTTTTAACCCGTCAACTTAACGCAGCAGATTACACTTTGGGACAAGATCAATTAGGGGCTTATATACAACTGAAATTTTAAGGATAACGGTTGTAATTATCGAGCATGATGCTGAGCTGTTCTTTGGTGAAGCCGAGATTACGTAAGCCACCACTACCAAGTTTACAGTCGTAACTGGTCATAATATTGGTTGGTGTGGCTTTGGTCGCTTTAGGAGCACAGACATGGCTTAAGCCAAAAGCATGTCCCATCTCGTGCACACTGGCGGCTTGAATCTGATAATTCAGACGCTCCCAGTCGATCAGGATAAAAGGCTGACCACGATTTCTAAAACCCCAACTGGTCACGTCGGCATATTTGAGTTTATCGCCGTATGAATCATAAATAATGAAGAGGACTTCTTTGCTTTTACGACGGGGAAAACAGCTTTTAACGGCGCCAGGAATATGATCAGCAATTAAAGCTCTAGGCTGGTTGAGTTGATTGGCCAGATCACATTTTCGTTTACTAAAGTCCTGATAAGAATAATAGCGGTGTATTTTGAACTTAAAGATTTTTTGGTTATCTTCATCGACAAAATACTGGTTCAAGATACCCAGTTCTTTATACATTTGAAGTTTCGTATCAAAGGCTTGGGCTTCTGGGCGATTGGTGGTAAAAATAAAACTGACATTGACGATAGGTAGATCATCAGAAGCACCCGAATGATATTTATAAGGTGTGATTTTTACAGGTGATTTTTGAGTCGTACAGGACGCACTAAAGATCAGACAAAATACTGTCAGCGCTGTGAGTTTTAACCGCATTTTTGTTCTCTCAAGTCGTAGAGTTTTAATTATTGTGTTTAGCATTTTCGCATGATTTTTATCATCTTAGCAGATTTTTATAGGTTGTATTGTGCAAGATACCAATGAACTACATCGACAAATCTTGGAAGTGATTGCCTTGATTCCGTATGGTAAAGCGGCAAGTTATGGTCAAATTGCCAAGCTGGCGGGCTTGCCTAAACATGCGCGTTTAGTCGGTTATATACTTAAGCATTTAGACAAGCAAAGTGAAATCCCGTGGTATCGTGTCATTAATTCTCAAGGGAAAATCAGTGTGACCCGAATCAATGAGCGCGGTGAAAATGTTCAACAGATGTTATTAGAACAAGAGGGGATCTATTTATTGAATGGCAAGGTGAGTTTAAAAACCTTTGGCTGGCAGCCTTAATTTCTAAATTAGCTCATTTTATCAGTGAAATATACATGAAAATTGAATTTGTAAAACATGATGATGAAAATGAATTAGATACCGTGCTTTATGGTTTAAATGTAGATCAATATCAATATGATCAAGAAAAGATTATTTTTCATAATTGTCTCAATCCACAGATAACTACAGAAATGGAAGCGTTGAAATTATTCACTAGAACGAAAAAAGATTATCTCTTTGGGCTCTATTTAAACTGTCATCAAGAGAACATTCATGAAAAGATAAGTGATCAAATATATTTTTCCTTTGATTTTGCATATCAAAATAATGATTTAATTATTTTTTATTCTTTTGATGGAGAGGCGGACACAGAATTGGAGTTAAATGAGTTCTTTAAGAGAAAAGAGCTGATTTATAAATATTTAAATGGTGAGTGTGAACAAAAATATTGGTTTAATCTAAGTGACTTTGATAAGAAGTGCTGGTTGGATATTGCTCATCTTAGAGCGCAACTAGAGTCAAAGGATGATCGTATTGTTAAAGAAATTATTTTGGATGGGGCATATATAGAATCTGAATTAGATTTATATTGTTATATTGGTGAAGAAGTTGGTGGCGTGTTAGGTTATATGGGATGTAATTCTACAGCATTAAGAGATTGTTTGACTGATGAGGAGATTAGACCAATTCAGTATCCTTTACGCATCTCATGGAAAAATTTTGAATATTCAATAGAGAAATTTAACCAAGATGATATTCAGTACTTCATTGATCTATTATCTCAAAATGCCGATTTGAAAATTTGCTGATCGAGTTTATCAACGAACAATTAATACTGGAATATGGCTTTCAGCCAAAACTTTCTGCGCCACGCTACCCAATACAAACTGTTTGAAACCAGTACGACCATGTGAACCCATAATAATCAGGTCAGCACCCAGATTTTGCGCTGCGCCAATAATTTCCTGATGTACAGCAAAGCCTTCTAGTATTTGTGTTGCCACGGTCAGGCCATGCTCTTCAAATTTTTGCTCGGCTTTCGTTAAATTATCTTGAACATAGCCACGAACACGTTCGATCAAATCATTGCTTTGGCCCATACGAATATAGGCATCGGCAAGATAGGGATCGAGTGTCATTACTTCAACTACGGTCAGTTCACTGTCTAAGGCTTTCGCCAGTTGAGCTGCTTCACGAATGACATTTGCAGCAATTTCGGAGTCATCGATCGCAACTAAGATTTTTTGATAAGCCATGTTGTTACTCCTTATATTTATGATTTTGCAGTGAATAGAGTCAATAAAATTTGCTTAATATATGAGTTATGGTTCTATTCTAAACCTGTTGCGATGAGAATAAAACCTAGCATTTTTATAGGGATAGTTATTATTTATAGGAGTATGGTTAAGCGCCGATTTTATTAAAATTACATGAAATTTATATAAAAAGAGCATGAGATATAAGCATGATTTATTTATAAAAAGTCAGATTAATCTTTTTCAAAGTATTCGAGAAGTGCTTTTACATCATCCGTCTGCAACTGTTCTCTCATCTTTAAAATCTGCTTTTCATTTAGATCATAAAGCTTGAGGGAAAGTAGTTTTTCAATGTCTTGTTTAGAAAAGCGATATTTAATGACTTTGGCTGGCACGCCACCAACAATTGCATAGGGTGGAACATCCTGAGTAACCACAGCACCTGTTGCCACGACTGCACCTTCACCCAGTTTCACACCTTGCATGATCATGGCACGACTACCAATCCAGCAACCATCTGCAATGACTGTGTCACCCGCAGGCAGAAAGCTGCGTGTATCAAAGGGGAAGGTCGAGATCCAGTCTGGGCGGTGTAGTTGATTACCACCCATCATGATTACGCATTCCGCGCCGAAGCAGACAAAATTACCAATATAAAGTTGATCAATCGGTTTCTCTGGTGTGGAAGCCTTATCATGTAGATAGCGCACTACACAACGTTCAAAGCCCTGATCCCAATAAGCAGAATAATAAGAATAATTGCCCTTGATATGGATGTTGGGTTTTTTCACCGTCTTAGAAATAAACTCAAACTCACACCAGTGTTTAACAGGAGAGTTGATTAACTGATCCATCTGAACTCCAAAATGAATAAAAATATATTAACCTAGAATGATGTAAATTACCTTTATTTAGGCTTAATACGATTAGGCTCAAATCAAATATTTTTATTTGCAGTCTAAATATTGAGAGGGAATGATAAAATGAGCATATTTACATACACTCATTTTATATATTTTTTCCAACCACTGATACTATCATGATGAAGAGATACTTTTATTTTAAAAAATATCCAAATACATTATTTCAAATTGATTGCATAGATAGTGGAGTAATTAGTCACTAAGAGTATCCCATTTGATGTAATGGCAAGGTTGCCAGTTTTTTTGAAGTGCCATACTGGAGCATGTGTTTTCTTATCAATTGCATAGATGCCAGTATCTGTTGCTACAAAAATAAGATTGGTAGTCACAACGATATTGCCAAGAAACTGAAACTGTGTTGTTGAATCAGGTTGCCAGCTCCACATAAGTGTGCCATCAGCTTCATTGCGCGCTTCTAAACGAAATGGTTCAGCATTAGCGATATAAATGACTTTACTTGCAACTGCGGGTGTACTTTGAAATTGACCGTTTAATGTCCAATTTACTTTTCGTTGAGCAATATTATAACTAATCAAATGATTCGAGCCACCTTGTCCCAGACCATTGGCCACAAGTACATTACCTTGGCTACCGATGACAGGTGCACTATTTATGCTAAATCCAGCTCCATTATTAGGTGTTAAGTCTGGAATTTCAAAAATTTTATGACCATCTTTGGCACTTAAGACACTAAACGTGCCTGTATATGTATATACATAATTAGTATCTACTGCGGGAGTCCACATATCAGATTGCACTAATTCTTGAAACCAAGAGTCTGTACCATCTGAAATATTGAAACTATTTACGCCACCATAATAACCACCATTAGTATAGACTTTTCCATTTTTTATAGTGGGTGCAAGATAACGTTCCCATTGAGACTTAAAGGGGGTTTCTATGAGTTTAGCTCCAGTTGTAGCATCAAATTGCCACATTGCTGTATCTTCATGACCAGAAGTTGCTACAAAAACTTTACCATTAGATACAGATGGAGGGTTAACAATATAGCTATTAAATTTATAAGACCATGCATTACTTGCATCACTTTCATTAATAGAATGGATAGAATACGAATTAGAGCCATTATTATAAATGTTATTTACAACAAATATCTTACCTTGACTTGCAGTAATTGTACTTAAATATCCTTTTTCTTGTGTTGGTTTTACCCAGTTCCAGCGGCGAGAAATCTTTTTAGGGTCAATGGTTATAGGAACATAACCAGTATGGGCGGCATTACCTTGGAACATTTCCCAATCATTTACTCCTGTTGGTGTTAATGGTGTTAGATTTACGATAGGGTTAATCTTAATCGTATAAGGAATCTTTTGAGGAGAACCTGCAAAGGTTTTAGAACAGCTTTGATCAGCACATAAAGAAATATCTACTGTACCTGTATGTGTACCTATTGCTAAATCACTAGGTACGGATAATTCTAAATTATATTTTTTTGCCCCAGTCTGGCTGAGTGATTGCGTAAAATGAATATCACCAGATGTTGTAACTTTTGGTAAGACATTTTTAATTCTGTCTGTAACTTGAATTTGTATTACCGATTTTGAGTTATCGTCCACATCTTGTTCAAGTGTAATTGCGGCAGGACTCGTACTAAAACTTGGAGGAGGAGGGGTGACTGTAAAAGAATATGGGGCTTTTACAGGTGATCCTGGATATTGTTGTTTGCACGCACTATCACGGCATAACATAATGTCTAGGGTACCAGTATGTTTTCCTAATGCTAATGATGATTTGGTTGTCATTGTTACATTATATAAATTAGAACTTTCTGATGAGACCAAGATACTTGGTTCTATCACACCAGAAGAATCCACAACTAATACATACACAGATCCATTCACTATTGTTGTATTTACAGTTGCTTTTAGATTTATTTCTTGGGATTCACCTTCGTACAGTGTTTGATTTAGAGTGGTTGGTGTAAGTAATAACGCAGGTGTAGTAGGCGTCGTCGGTGTAGATGAGTTATTATTATCTACACTACTACTGCCACCACCACAAGCAACCAGTACTAAAGAAATTGCACTGATGAGTGCAAAACGATTTGTTATGTACATTATTTTCTCTTTTTTTACAAAAATAAACCAATTTATAATTGTATATAATATTTTATTTTTAACCTAGTGAGTTATCGATAAAATTTTCTTATTTTTTTATTATGTAATAGTTCTATAAACTAATATCCTTAATGAAAATAACATGCTTGAAACAAAAGAACTCTTCAATAAATGAAGAGTTCTTTGGAGACTTAATCGAGAGCGTTAAATGTATTCAACACTTACGATTTCGTATTCAACTTCACCTTGCGGTGTTTGAATTTTAACTTCATCGCCTTCGTTTTTACCTAAAAGACCACGTGCAATCGGGGAGTTTACTGAGATTTTATTGATTTTAAAATCTGCTTCGTCATCGCCTACAATTTTATACGTCTTACGTTCTTCGGTATCCAGGTTTTCAATGGTAACAGTCACACCAAATACAACACGACCATTTTGCTCAAGTGTTCTAACATCGATTTCTTGAACTGCACCGAGTTTACCTTCGATATCCTGAATACGGCCTTCACAGAAACCTTGCTGTTCACGAGCAGCATGATATTCAGCATTTTCCTTTAAATCACCGTGCTCACGTGCTTCAGCAATCGCCTGAATAATACGTGGGCGATCAACTGTTTTGAGCTGTTGTAATTCTTTCTCTAAGGCAACCTTGCCTTCGGGAGTCATAGGATAACGTTGCATTTCAGTCCCTCTAAATTGGTTGGGAAAATACAGGATTAAAAAAAGAAAAAGCCCGCCACCGATAAGGTGACGGGACTTTATCGGTAGAGAATTAACCTACAGTTTGTAAATCTTGCAAGCGGTATACATCCATTGGCAATTTCACAGCAAATGCTTGGCAAACAGCTTCTGCGCCGTTGATCGTGGTGGTGTAATACACTTTGCCTTGGAGGGCAGCACGACGGATCATGGCAGAGTCATACTGAGCTTGTTTGCCTTCAGTTGTGTTGACAATAAGATGAATTTCACCATTTTTCAAGCGGTCAACAATATGTGGGCGACCTTCGGTCACTTTATTGACTGCTTCACATTCGATACCCGCTTCTTTCAATACACGGTGTGTACCATTGGTCGCAACAAGTTTGAAACCATAGTCAATCAATTGTTGAGCGATGTTGGCAATGTATTTCTTATCTGATTCACGAACAGATAAGAATGCATGCTTCACTTCGCCTTCAGTTGGCAGGCCAGGCAAACGTTCGTTTGAACCAAGTACTGCTTTGTAGAATGCTTCGCCAAATGTTTTACCCACACCCATAACTTCGCCTGTCGATTTCATCTCAGGGCCAAGCATTGGATCTACGCCAGGGAATTTAGCAAATGGGAACACCGCTTCTTTCACTGCGAAATGGGTTGGGATGATTTCTTTAGTGAAACCTTGAGATTCAAGTGATTGGCCCGCCATACAACGTGCAGCCACTTTCGCTAGAGAATCACCAATACATTTCGATACGAATGGAACCGTACGTGATGCACGTGGATTCACTTCAAGTACGTAAACATCATCGCCTTTTACTGCGAATTGAACGTTCATCAAACCAATTACGCCAAGCTCTTTTGCCATTGCAACAGTTTGACGACGCATCTCATCCTGAACTTCTTGAGAAAGAGAGTACGGAGGAATCGAACATGCAGAGTCACCAGAGTGAATACCAGCTTGTTCAATATGCTGCATGATACCGCCGATCACAACATCTTTACCGTCAGATACACAGTCAACGTCGACTTCAGTTGCATCATCAAGGAAATGGTCAAGCAGGACAGGTGCTTCATTTGATGCTTGTACTGCTTCACGAAGGTAGCGTTTAAGCTCTTCTTCGTTATACACGATTTCCATCGCACGACCACCTAATACATAAGATGGACGAACAACTAACGGATAACCTACTTTAGCCGCTTCAGAAATACCTTCTTCAGCAGATTTTACGATGCTGTTGTTCGGTTGACGAAGCTGTAAACGTTGGATCATTTGCTGGAAACGTTCACGGTCTTCAGCGCGGTCAATCGCGTCTGGAGATGTACCGATAATTGGTGTACCTGCTTCTTCTAAAGCACGTGCCAATTTTAATGGTGTTTGACCACCGTACTGTACGATCACGCCTTTAGGCTTCTCGGTACGTACGATTTCAAGTACATCTTCAAGTGTTACAGGCTCGAAGTATAGACGGTCAGATGTGTCATAGTCGGTTGAAACGGTTTCAGGGTTACAGTTCACCATGATTGTTTCGTAACCGTCTTCACGCATTGCAAGCGCAGCGTGTACACAGCAGTAGTCAAACTCGATCCCTTGACCGATACGGTTAGGACCACCACCAATCACCATGATCTTGTCACGGTTTGATGGATTTGCTTCACATTCTTCATCGTAAGTTGAATACATGTAAGCAGTGCCAGATTCAAACTCTGCTGCACAAGTATCAACACGTTTGTAAACTGGATATACACCCAAGTTCCAACGATGTTTACGGAATTGTTTTTGTGAAATACCCATCAAGTCCGCAATACGAAGGTCAGATAAACCTTTGCGTTTGAACGAGCGGATATTGTCAGCATTTAAATCACCAAAGCCTAAAGTTTTCACTTGAGCTTCAGTTTTAATGATGTCTTCGATCTGGATCAGGAACCAGCGGTCGATTTTAGTTGCTTCAAATACGTCATCTAAAGAGAAACCGTGACGGAATGCATCCGCAACATACCAGATACGCTCTGGACCAGGTACTTTAAGCTCTTTTAGGATGATGTCTTTGGCATTGGCAGTACCAGCTTCGATTTTTTCATCAAAACCACTTACGCCAACTTCAAGACCACGAAGTGCTTTTTGTACAGATTCCTGGAAGTTACGACCAATCGCCATCACTTCACCCACAGATTTCATCTGAGTCGTTAATACAGGCTCAGCTTGTGGGAATTTCTCGAAGTTGAAACGTGGAATCTTGGTAACAACATAGTCAATCGATGGTTCGAAAGATGCTGGAGTTACGCCACCAGTGATGTCATTTTTCAATTCATCAAGGGTGTAACCCACTGCAAGTTTCGCCGCGATTTTTGCAATCGGGAAACCTGTTGCTTTAGATGCAAGCGCAGATGAACGTGATACACGTGGGTTCATCTCGATCACAACCATACGACCGTCTTTCGGGTTAATACCGAATTGAACGTTCGAACCACCTGTTTCAACACCGATTTCACGAAGAACTGCAACCGATGCATTACGCATTAATTGATATTCTTTGTCTGTCAATGTTTGCGCAGGCGCAACGGTGATTGAGTCACCAGTGTGAACGCCCATTGGATCAAAGTTTTCGATCGCACAGACGATGATACAGTTGTCGTTTTTGTCACGAACAACTTCCATTTCGTATTCTTTCCAGCCAATCAAAGATTCATCGATCAATAACTGGTGGGTAGGAGAGAGGTCGAAACCACGTTCACAGATTTCAAGGAATTCTTCGCGGTTATATGCGATACCACCACCAGAACCACCCATCGTGAATGATGGACGAATGATGACAGGGAAACCGAAACCAGCTTGAATTGCCAAAGCTTCTTCCATTGTTTCAGCAATGGCAGCTTTTGGACATTCCAGACCAATTTTACGCATCGCGATATCAAACAGTTTACGATCTTCTGCTTTTTCAATCGCGTCTTTTGATGCGCCAATCAGTTCAACATTATATTTTTCAAGAACGCCGTGCTCATCTAATGCAAGGGCACAGTTCAATGCAGTTTGACCACCCATTGTTGGAAGGACTGCATCTGGACGTTCTTTTTCAATGATTTGTGCAACAGTTTGCCAAGTGATTGGCTCAATATATGTTGCATCTGCCATTGAAGGGTCAGTCATAATGGTCGCTGGGTTAGAGTTGACCAGAATAACGCGATAACCTTCTTCACGCAGCGCTTTACATGCTTGCGCACCTGAATAGTCAAACTCACACGCCTGACCAATGACAATAGGACCAGCACCAATAATTAAGATGCTTTTAATATCCGTACGTTTAGGCATTATTCGCTCCTTAATTACTTCTTAGCTGCTTCGATAAGTTCGATGAAATGATCGAACAACGGAGCACAGTCATGTGGACCAGGGCTGGCTTCAGGGTGACCCTGGAAGCTGAAAGCTGGTTTGTCAGTACGATGAATACCTTGGTTTGTACCATCAAACAGTGAACGGTGTGTCACTTTCAAGTTTGCTGGTAAAGTACTCTCATCGACAGCAAAGCCGTGGTTTTGAGAAGTAATCATCACTGTACCGTTCTCAAGGTTTTGTACAGGATGGTTCGCGCCGTGATGACCATGATTCATTTTCATGGTTTTTGCGCCAGAAGCGAGTGCTAAAATCTGATGACCTAAACAAATACCAAATACAGGTAATGTTGTCGTTTCAACAATTGTTTTTACTGCTTCGATTGCATAATCACATGCTGCTGGGTCACCCGGACCATTTGACAAGAACACGCCATCTGGATTTAAAGCGAGAACTTTTTCAGCAGGTGTTTGTGCAGGAACAACTGTCAATTTACAGCCACGGTCTGCAAGCATACGTAAGATGTTGGTTTTGACACCATAATCGTATGCAACAACATGATATTTTAATTCTGGTTGAGTGAAACCCTGACCTAAAGTCCAAGAACCTTCAGTCCATTCAAAACCTTCAGGATCACAGCATTCTTTCGCAAGATCGAGACCGTTTAAACCGCCGAATTCACGTGCTTTCGCAATAGCTTGTTCTTCTGTAATATTTTCGCCAGCAAGGATACAACCGTTTTGTGCACCTTTGTCACGAAGAATACGTGTCAATTTGCGGGTATCGATATCTGCGATGGCAACCACATTATGTTGCTCTAGGTATTCACTTAATGATTGTTCAGAACGGAAGTTGCTGTGCAATAAAGGAAGATCACGGATAATCAAACCATTCGCCCATACCTTATGGATGCGACCTGATTCAACGTCTTCACTATTACAGCCAGTATTTCCAATATGAGGATAAGTCAACGTCACAATTTGTTGTGCGTAGCTTGGGTCGGTCAAAATTTCTTGATAACCAGTCATGGCAGTGTTAAAAACGACTTCACCAGTCGTACTACCCGATGCACCGATAGACGTTCCTTTAAAGATCGTTCCATCTGCGAGGGCTAAAATGGCGGGGGTGCTCAAACCAAAGCTCCTGAACTAAGACCACAAAAATAAGGCTGTAAAAAAGCGAGAAGACATAAAAAAAGGCAGGCCGTCTTAAAAAAACATGCCCCTCCTTCCAGTCTGCTCGCTTGTAACTTAACAGCGTATTATACGCATGAGTGCGTGAAAAGTCTATGTGTTTTTATTTATTAAAATCAGGAATTACACGATTTCTTCTCCAAAGCGGTTAGATCGGTGTCTATTGCCAAATCTATCACGTTGATATGGTTATCATGAGATATTATGCAAATTGTCTAACAATTTTTTTAGTGTTTAAGAAGTGACCGTTTTATCCTATACACAGCCAAAATTAACAATCAATAAAGAGGGGAATCCAAATGGCTGAGAATCAAACGACACCTGTAACGGCTGAAGAAGTGAAAGAAGCAATCGTTGAGAAAACAACGAAGGCAAAAGAAGTTGCTGCTGAAAAAACTGCTGAAGTGAAGACCGCTGTGGCTGAGAAAACTGCGAAAGCGAAAGAAGTTGTCGCAGAAAAAACGGCAAAAGCAAAAGAAGTGATTGCTGAAACGCAAGAACAGGCGAAAGAAGTGATCGCTGAAACTCAAGGTCAAGTGAAAGAAGCTTTGGCGGAAACTCAGGAAAAAATTGAGACTGAAGCAAAAGAGTTAAATCAAAATGTTCAAAACCAGTTTGCGCAAATCAAGCAGGATCTTTTAGAACGTATTGAAGTCATCAAAACTCAGCTGAATTCGTCTCAAGGCAATTTACTTGAATTGAAAAATGCATTGAAAACTGAATTGAATGCATTGATTGAAGACTTAACTAAAGTCAGCAAAGAACTGAAAGATGACATTAGCCAGATTTCAGTGAAGCATAAAGATACATTGGTCGGTAGTTTTAAGCGTACCAAAGAGCAGGCTGTTGAAGCATGGAATAAAGTCCGTACAAGCTAATTGTTCGGAAATTAAAAAAAGCGAGAATTTTTCTCGCTTTTTTTTCTGCTTAAAATATTAAAACTGATGTAACCAGTCACGCTTGTTATGGAAGTCAGCTTGAGGACTGCTGTGCTGCATTGCAAAATAATGCATACCTTGAGTGGTATTGAGTACAGCAGTTAAACCGATATAAATGTCAGTCCATTTAAGTTGATGCTGACGCATAAACTGGGAGAAATCCAGACTGACATTCAAACCATAATGAGTGCGTTGTAAATGGTTCAGTTCAATATCATACGCGGCGACAGGCGGCATATCTTCAGGGAAACGATATTCTTCAAATTGATAGACTTGCCACGCTTGAGAAGGGGAAAGATTGATTTCTCGATAGAAATCTTCATCTTTCACGCCCACAAAAATTTCAAAGCACGTCTGTTCCCATAAAAAATCATGGCGTGGATGCGCCGTAACCTGATCTGGGTAAATCAAAAATTGATTTGGGTCACGAACCCAAAAACCAACATTTAAGGTTGCTGGTGTTTGTTGCTCAATCGCCCCAACGACCGTAATGGCACTAAAGCGATCAAAAGCGGATAGTTCATAACTCGCCATCGTAATTACTTATTACTTAAGTGAGCAAAACGAACTAAGTTAGACAAGTGCTGGTTTTGTTTCGCCGCTTTTTTATAAAGCAGAACAATTTTACCAATCTTTTGTACAGATTCGGCGCCAGTTGCTTCTACAATCGCGTCAATCACTGCACCACGTGCATCACGGTCTTCACCCGCGATTTTCACTTTAATCAATTCGTGGTCGTTTAACGCACGATTTGTTTCTTCAATGACGTTTTCTGTAAGACCTTGGCTACCAATCATTACAACTGGATTAAGTGCATGACCGATTTGACGTAAACGCTTACGTTCATGGATAGATAAAGCCGCCATTAAAAATACCTGATTCGAAAAACGACCTAGTATAACTTGCATCCCGATTCTAAGATAGATTCAGCAGACAGACACTTCAAACAAATATGTGAAAAATTGCAGAAATAACCAATCAGGATGATCGAAAAAAATCTGTAAAAGTTCGTGTGAATGAAGTACATCCGTACTGTAATGGGCGTAATTTTCACGTACAATGACTCATCAGAAGTTTTTTGAAATTTAGTGAGTTATGGCGACACGCATTACCAATCAAAAATTGTCTAAAAGCAGTCGTGCATGGATGAGAGAGCATTTAGATGACCCCTTTGTAAAAAAAGCACAAAAGGAAGGTTATCGCGCACGTGCGGCGTATAAGTTACTTGAAATCCAAGAAAAATATAAAATGATCAAGCCTGGCATGACCGTGGTTGACTTGGGTGCAGCGCCAGGAAGCTGGTCACAAATTGCAGGTAAATTGGTTGGTGCCAATGGTCTGGTGATTGCATCAGATATCTTGGAAATGGATGCACTTCCAGATGTGACCTTCTTGCAAGGTGACTTCCGTGAAGAAGAAGTTTTCGAAAAATTGTTAAATATTTTAAATGGGCGTCAAGTAGACGTTGTAATTTCGGATATGGCCCCCAATACATCAGGTAATAGGGCTGTTGATCAACCGCGTCAGATTTACTTATGTGAATTGGCTTTGGATTTTGCTCAAAAAGTTCTCGGACCAAACGGACAGTTTATTGTTAAAGTGTTCCAAGGTTCAGGATTTGACGAGTTCCGAAAACAGGTGGTCGATAGTTTTGATGTATTAAAAACAGCCAAACCTGCGGCATCACGTGCTCGATCGAAAGAAGTTTTTTTGATTGGTCAAGGTCGTAAAAAGGCATTGCAATAAAAGTGTACTTGCCAAGTTGTTAAAAATTGTGCATTTTGTACCTTTTAAGTTTTTTGCAACGCAAATTCATTGCTGTTTTTGTGAAGGTCAGCCAAGATTAGGTATGATCAAATTAGATTGATATGGGAATAAAGCCTTGAGCGATTACTTCAAGAATGCCGTATTGTGGCTCATCATACTCGGTGTTCTGATTTTGATTTTTAGCAACGTCAGTGACCGCAATAAGCCTGCAGCGATGAAATATTCTGATTTCGTTGCAGCGGTGAATGCTGGGCAAATTAAACAAGTCACAATCGACGGTTTAAATATTAATGGTGAAAAAACCAATGGTTCTTCTTTTGAGACGGTTCGTCCACAAGTAGAAGACACTGAGTTGCTACCAAGCTTGAATAAACAAAATGTAGTGGTTGAGGGCACAGCACCGCAACGTCAAGGCATTTTGATGCAACTTCTCATTGCAAGTTTCCCAGTATTACTCATCATCTTATTATTCATGTTCTTCATGCGTAATATGGGCGGTGGTGCTGGTGGTAAAAACGGTCCTATGAGCTTTGGTAAGTCAAAAGCGAAAATGTTATCTGAAGATCAAATCAAGTTAACATTTAGTGACGTAGCTGGCTGTGATGAAGCAAAACAAGAAGTGGTTGAAATCGTTGATTTCTTAAAAGACCCAGCCAAATTTAAACGCCTTGGTGCAACCATTCCACGTGGTGTGCTGATGGTTGGTCCTCCAGGTACGGGTAAAACATTATTGGCGAAAGCAATTGCTGGTGAAGCTAAGGTTCCATTCTTTAGTATCTCTGGTTCTGACTTCGTTGAAATGTTTGTCGGTGTCGGTGCTTCTCGTGTTCGTGACATGTTCGAACAAGCGAAACGTCATGCGCCATGTATCATCTTTATTGATGAGATTGATGCAGTGGGTCGTCATCGTGGTTCGGGTACAGGTGGTGGTCATGATGAGCGTGAACAAACCTTGAACCAGATGCTTGTTGAGATGGATGGTTTTGAAGGCAATGAAGGCGTAATCGTGATTGCTGCGACCAACCGTGTAGACGTATTGGATAAAGCATTACTTCGTCCAGGCCGTTTTGACCGTCAAGTGATGGTTGGTTTACCAGACATTCGTGGTCGTGAACAAATCTTGAATGTTCACTTGAAGAAATTACCTTCAGTGACCGGTGTGGATCTTAAAGTTCTTGCACGTGGTACACCAGGCTTCTCAGGTGCTCAACTTGCAAACTTAGTCAATGAAGCTGCATTGTTTGCTGCTCGCCGTAATAAAAATACGGTGGATATGCATGACTTTGAAGATGCGAAAGACAAGATCTATATGGGTCCTGAACGTAAATCGATGGTGATTCGTGAAGAAGAACGTCGTGCAACGGCTTACCATGAAGCGGGACATGCGATTGTTGCTGAGATTTTACCGGGTACAGACCCTGTGCATAAAGTAACGATCATGCCACGCGGTTGGGCATTAGGTGTGACTTGGCAGCTTCCTGAGCAAGATCAGACCAGCCACTATAAAGATAAGATGTTGAATGAACTTTCAATCTTGTTTGGTGGTCGTATCGCGGAAGAAGTCTTTATTAACCAAATGTCGACAGGTGCATCTAACGACTTTGAACGTGCAACCAAAATGGCGCGTGCAATGGTGACCAAATATGGTATGTCAGATAAGCTTGGTGTCATGGTTTATGAAGATGAAAACCAGAATGGTTTCTTCGGTAATGTGGGTAGCCGTACAATTTCTGAAGCGACTCAACAGAAGGTAGATGAAGAAGTTCGTCGTATCTTGGATGAGCAATATAAAGTTGCACGTGACATCTTGGAAAATAACAAAGATATCGCACATGCAATGGTGAAAGCGTTGATGGATTGGGAAACAATCGATCGTGACCAGATCCGTGACATCATGGAAGGTCGTGAACCGCAACCACCTAAAGTTTATGTTGCTGATAATCCAGTGGCTGCATTTGAACCACCGAAAGATGGTCCATCTACACCACCACCATTACCAGCAATGGGCTAATCAAAGATTAGATAAAAGAGCGACTTCGGTCGCTCTTTTTTTGTCTGGATTTTGAGCTAAACTGAAAATAAATCAGCAACGCCGGATAAGCTGTGTTGTTAAACTAGACTGGTTAAAGTGCAAAGAGTTTTGATGATGCAGTTGATGCCATTACCCCAAATTCAATTACCTTGTGGTCGTTTAAGTTTAGACCTTTCACAACCTCAGGTGATGGGAATCTTGAATGTTACGCCTGATTCATTTAGTGATGGTGGGCAGCACCATCAAAAAGATCAGGCGATTCAGCATGCCTTACAAATGATTGAAGATGGGGCGAGCATTATTGACATTGGTGGTGAGTCAACACGTCCAAATGCATCACCTGTGGCGCTAGAAGAAGAACTCCGTCGTGTCATTCCTGTGGTTGAGGCATTATCAAAATATGATGTGATCATGTCGATAGATACCAGTCAGCCTGAAGTCATGCGTGCTGCCGTCCAAGCAGGTGCGCATATCTGGAATGATGTGCGTGCCTTAACCCGACCACAAGCCTTAGAAACTGCTGCCGAGTTAAATATTCCTGTGGTGCTGATGCATATGCGTGGTGAACCGACCAATATGAATCAGTTGGATCAGTATGATGATGTGACTGAAGATGTGATTCAGGAGTTACAACAACGTCTGGATCAGGCCATTGCGGTTGGAGTTAAACCTGAAAATATTATTATCGATCCAGGTTTTGGTTTTGCTAAAAATGCACAGCAAAATTTCCAATTATTGAATGAGTTCTGGAAGCTCAATCGAATGGGCTATCCAATTTTATCGGGCTTATCACGAAAACGTTTTATTGGCGAAGCTTTAAATGGTGTCCCTGCTCAAGAGCGTGCAGTGGGCAGTGTGACAGGGCACCTTTTTAGTATTCAGCAAGGGGCAAGTATCGTTCGGGCACACGATGTAAAAGCCACTAGCGATGCGATAAAAGTCTGGAAAATGATGCGGGCTTAAAAGCAACTAAGATGTCAGTAGAGCGCAAGGGCTCTATTGACTTGCCTGATCAGATTAAATATAACAAGGCTATAAAATAAGCTAAGTGATATTAAAAATGGAAAATAAAACAATTACATATAAAAGTTTATGGGTGTTTGCACTCATTCTGAGTCTTGGGTTTATTATTTCTGCTGGCGTGATGGGCTATGCACTAAAACAGTTTAATAGCACCAAAAATTCAATTTCAGTCAAAGGCTTGGCTGAAAAACCAATTCAGGCTGATTCAGCACGCTGGGAGATTCACTTACAAACAAGCCACACATCTGACACGATTCCGCAGGCGTATCAATTGCTTGATCAACAAATGAAAGAATTACAAAGCTTTTTTGTTGAGCATGGTTTTAAAGCGGCTGATATGCAACTCGGAAATAAAAGTTCTCAGCCCTATTATGAAGAAGTGAATATGGGAGAAGGGCGAATCAATCGTGAGTTTAAAGGCTATATGGCATTACAATCCTTAGTCATTGCGAGCCGTGATATTAAAAAGATTGAACAGGCGGCCAAAGAAGCTTATCTCCTTGATGAAAAAGGCATTGCGATTGAACAGAAACCTGAATATCTGGTATCGAATCTAGAAGAAATCAAAATGTCCTTGATTGCCAATGCCACCAAGAATGCCTATAGCCGTGCCAATGAGTTTGCCAAAGTAGGTGGTGTGAAAGTGGGCATGATGCGTTCAGCCAGTCAAGGTGCATTTTATATCTTGCCAGAAAGTGGCTCGGATGATGACAGTGATTATGGTGGCGCTTATGACAAAGCTACTATTAATAAAATTGCCCGTGTGGTGGTGACCATCAATTATGCGATTGAGTAAAACAGCGGTTTAGATCATTGATCAGCCATTCTGGAAAGATACATTCGAATACGGTGTATCTTTCTTTTTTTGCATACAATTCTTTGTATAGCGACTTTATTTGAAAAAACGAATTAGAATTGGGGAGTTTTTATAATGCATCAGTCAACAAAAATATTCGTCTTAACTGCACTTAGCTGTATGATGGCGGCGTGTAGTACACCTGTTAAACAGTACGATCAAGCTGCAATTGAAACTGCGATACCTGTGTCGCCAGCACCGATGACCATGTCAAACCAAGGATTGGCACAAACGCGTAAGATGATTGCACCTGCATCTTATATTGCAGTTATGCCGACCATGGAAAGACCACGTTTAGAACAGAACACTGAAAAATACCAAAAAAATGAGGTCAATCCAGTTCATCGTGTCGCTGATCAAGCCGTTTCAACTTTTAGTATTGATGTAGATACAGGTAGTTATACCAACACACGTCGTTTCTTAAATGATGGTCGTTTACCGCCTGTCGATGCCATCCGTGCCGAGGAGATGATTAACTATTTTGATTATCAGTATCCACAACCCAATAGTATTCATCCATTTTCAGTCAGTACTGAAACGGTGGATTCGCCGTGGAAAGAAAATGCCAAACTGATCAAAATCGGCATTCAGGCCAAAGATTTAAGCACTAAACAATTGCCACCTGCCAATCTGGTATTTTTAGTTGATGTCTCGGGCAGTATGGATGCAGCAGACAAATTACCTTTGGTTAAACAAACTTTGCGTTTACTGACGGAGCAACTTCGAGCACAGGATAAAGTCACCATTATTACTTATGCCAGTGGTGAAAAGCTGGTGTTAGAACCAACTGCTGGTGACCAGAAAGATAAGATATTGGCCGTGATTAATGCATTACAGGCAAGTGGTGCAACCGCAGGTGAGCAAGCTATTCAACTGGCTTATAAGCAGGCTGAAAAAGCCTTTGTGAAAAATGGCATTAACCGTATTTTACTGGCGACGGACGGCGACTTTAATGTCGGTATTACTGATTTTAGTACCTTAAAAGGTATGGTGGCTGAGAAACGCAAAAGTGGTATTTCTTTAACGACATTAGGTTTTGGTACAGGAAACTACAATGAGCAGTTGATGGAACAACTGGCGGATGCAGGCGATGGCAATTACAGCTATATCGACAATAAAAATGAAGCGAAAAAAGTGGTACAACGTCAGCTTTCATCAACGCTTGCAACCGTTGCTCAGGATGTCAAAATTCAGGTCGAATTTAATCCAGCAACCGTGAAAGAATATCGTTTAGTCGGTTATGAAAATCGAATGTTGAAACAGGAAGATTTCAATAACGATAAAGTTGATGCAGGGGATATTGGCGCTGGACATAATGTCACGGCGATTTATGAAATCGTTCCAGTCGGTCAACAGGGCTGGTTCAATGATTCGCGTTATCAGGCATCGGCAAAAACAGAACCAGCGAAAAAGTCTGAATATGCTTTTGTAAACTTGCGCTATAAGCTGCCAAATCAGCAAAAAAGCATTCTTTTAAACCAAGCTGTAAAAGCTGAAAGTAAGCCCCTTGCTCAAGCCAATAACGATACCCGTTTTGCGATTGCAGTTGCTTCTTATGCCCAGCAGTTAAAAGGCGGGCAGTACAATGGCGCAATGGGATGGGATCAAATTATCCAATTGGCACAACAATCAGCGAAACCTGATCCTTATCAAATGCGAGAGGAGTTTGTCGAGTTAGCGAAGATTGCCAAAAGCTTAAGTGCGAAAAAGGATTAAAGCTTGTTTTGGGGCAATGGTCAGGAACGCTAATGTTTCTGGCCGTGACTCATATTGATTTTCCTCTAAAGGGAGTGATATTCAGCATATCTCAGCTAAGTGAGCTGAATAATTATAATGTTTGGTCAAATTCACTATCAAAAATGCCTAGAAAAATGAATCAATCGGTTAAAGAAAAGATTTAAAACGATGTTATATTTAATAAGAAAATCATTATATTAGGAATAAAAAGTGACACTAACTATAAAAACACCACTAATTAAATCGAGTCAATTAAGTGAACTGAATAATTGTAATGTCTGGTTGAAAATGGAATCCTCACAACCGACGGGTTCATTTAAGCAGCGTAGTATCGGCAATGCTTGTCTAAAATATGTAGAACAGGGGGCGCAGAAATTCATTAGTTCTTCTGGGGGCAATGCAGGTATTTCAGTGGCATATATGGGCAATATGTTGAATATTCCCGTCACTGTCGTGGTACCTAAAACAACCTCGAAAAAAGCGATTGATTTGATGGTGCAGCAGGGTGCCGAGGTCATTGTTCATGGTGATTCATGGATGGAAGCGAATGAGTTGGCACTTTCATATGTCAATGAAAAGGCCGTTTATATTCATCCATTTGATGATCAATATCTTTGGGATGGGGTTGCACATATTATTGATGAAGTGATTGCTGAAGGCATTCATCCTAGTGCGGTTATTTTGTCTGTAGGCGGTGGCAGTTTGATTTCTGGTATTCATCAAGGTTTAACTCAGAATCATTTAGACATTCCCATTTATGCGATTGAAACCCATGGAACCGCTTCTTTAAATAACTCAATGAAGCTAGGGAAACATATAAAACTAGATGAAGTGACGGGAGTTGCGACAACATTGGCAGCGAAGCAAGTCTGTGAAAATGCATTTATGATTTCGCAAAACCACAATGTTCAAGGGATCACTGTGTCTGATCAAGCAGCGGTGAACGCATGTTTGAAGTTTTTGGATGACCATCGCACACTGGTTGAGCCCGCCTGCGGTGCAACCTTATCTATTTTATATGATCAAAAAATTAATTTTATGCCGCAGGAAAATGTTTTAGTGATTGTCTGTGGTGGTGCCTCCATTAGCTTTGAACAGCTTTCGAAATATGCCCAGCAATTTGATGCATGAGTAAGAGGTTAGAGGCATTACTTATGTGTCATTATTTTTGCATATATCAATGCTAAACGGGTGAGGATGTTCTTTTAAGTCCCGAAGAGCGGTCGGAAAAACCGCTTTTTTTATGTCTAAATATCGTGATTTTGGTTAGATTATGTTATAAGCATGGCGTTTTATTGGCATATTATTTTTTATGTTTGAAGATTTACTCCTCCCCATGTTTGACGATGAATATTATCCCGATATTCTCGTTGCTGAAGTGAAACAGCATATCCAGAAGTTTTCAAAAAAGGTGAGTCGTACTGACTTATCTGAAACGGAAATCTATCGTTTTGCGCATCAAACCATGATCGAAATTAACGAAATGAAACCGCAATTTGAAGATCTGGATTCAAGTTTAGATGACACTGCCGCAGATTATATTGCCGAAGCCATGATGATGGTGGTGCAAGATGTTGGTTATCTCGATATTGAAATGGAAGAATTGATTGCCAATCGAGAGTGGTAGAATTCACTCTCGCTGGTTTTTTTATAAAAATAATTATTTTGAAGCTGCTTCACTCCAAAGTTTAGGTAAAACAATTTGCCCTGAAATCCATGCTTCAATTTTAGGCTGTTTTATTTTCTGATAATAAATACTCTGTGTATTGATGAGTAAACCTAGCGTATCGCCTTGATTCAATTGCCCATTGATACTGGGTAACTCAATCGTGGAATGTTGTGCATCCAGTTGAGTTGTGCCGTCGATCATCTGATCATAACTTTGTTTCCGGGCCGCATTAAACGGCGCAGTCTGATCATTTAAAACGTCATATTTCCCTGTGACTTTAGATTTAATGGCAACAGAGATAAATAGGGTCGGATCTATTTTAGATGTCGTTTCTATCTGCAAAGAGAGTCGTGGGGCACCCGTGATATAACTGCGCTGGGTCGCGGTATGGATGGGCACAAATACAGCTTGAGTTGCAGTCGGCGTTATCCATGTTTTATTCAATGTGTAGGCGTTTGTTGCGCTTAGATCATTTAAGGTTGTTACAGGACTTTGATCCACACATACTTCTGGTAAGGTCGTTGTGGGTGCTTGATCTTTCAACTTTTGGTTGAACCAGACCAATATGGTTTTTTGTAGGTTATAGGGTTTCTGATCACCACAGGTCACTGATTTACCAAGATACCAAAATGGCGTATTGCCTCGAGGAGAATGCTGTGCAAAAGGCTGCAAATGTCCGCCCTGTACGCCAATCAAATGAACTTCATGCTGAGCATGCTGGATACATTGGGCTGCTTTTACGCCTTCGTTAAATGGAAATAGAATGTCTCTAAAACCCTGAATAATCAGTGCATCGGCTTGAGGTGCCTGTGCGTGATTGCAAAACCAGCTGGCTTGATGAGTTTTTAGAAAATTATAGGTCGATGTTTTGAGTTGACCTTGTTGCGTTTCAAGATACGCCTGTTTGAGTTCGGGATCAAACTTGTTCCAGTTCCACCAATCCCCAATCAGGTTGAGAAAACCGATCCAGTTACTTTTCGGTACACCATTCGGTGCAAGGCTATTCATGATGTCATACCAAGTGGTGACAGGAACGATGGCCTGTAATCGGCGATCAAGCGCCGAAGCAATATATTGCACGCCACCAGCATACGATTCACCGATCATGCCTGTTCGCACACCGTGTTGGTTTGTCGCCAGTTGTGGCAAGTTTTTTTCTGCCCAATTCATCATGGTGATGACATCTTGGGCTTCTTTCTCTGGATCAGTTAGGCGAATTTTCCCTTGGCTATCGCCATGACCACGTTGGTCATAACTCATCACCCAATAGCCATTTTGCCATGCTGTTTTT
This sequence comes from Acinetobacter sp. YK3, assembly GCF_001729365.1. Classification (NCBI taxonomy): domain Bacteria; kingdom Pseudomonadati; phylum Pseudomonadota; class Gammaproteobacteria; order Moraxellales; family Moraxellaceae; genus Acinetobacter; species Acinetobacter sp. YK3. The sequence goes on along the minus strand of NZ_LZPJ01000078.1, from coordinate 17,225 downwards.
GCGACCTGTCCTGTTGGCAAGAGGAAACCATACAAGCTCAGTTCTGGTCGTTTCATCCGAGAAAGGCCAAAGCCATGCGTATGCAGAATTAAAGGCGCAGTCTGGCCTGGTTTTAAATGGGGTTGATAAACTGTAAAGGCCAGTACAGTTCCATCAGGTGCCGTTGTTTTTGCCTGATAATAGCGCTGTTTTAGCTCGACGCTTTTGCCTGTAACAGATGCTGATTGCGAAGTGGCATGTACACACCCTTGCAAGACAAACAACAAACTGAAGCAGAGCCAGAAGACGTAAGAACGCATAGATTATTTCATCCTTGAGCAAATCTTTGAGAAATCACGATGTGATTGAGATAGTTTACTGTGCCCTGTTGATAGATACTATTGCTGACAGGCCGTATTGATTGACCTGCCAGTTTTAAAACCTAATCTACACCTTATTTTCATTTTCGACGATAAGCATAAAGAAATAAGCCGAAGCATAAAAAAATCAGTCCAATGACCAGATGCGAACTCAAAGGTTCGTTGTTGAACCATATCCCCCAACAAGTCGCAAGTACGGGTGTTAAGATTGTAATTAGCATCACCGTGGTCGGGTTCAGTTTCTGGATTAAATGAAAGTAAAAAATCATGGCCAGTACTGACGAAAATAATGCGCTATACAACAAGGCCAAGCCTGTTTGCAGACTCGGAAGCTGGGTGGGGGCATGGCTAAGGAAAAATGGTAATAAACACAAATATCCCAACCATGAAACGATAGTTGAACCTGTTGTTTGAATAATCGGGTGAATCCCTGCACCAATCTGTGCAACTGCAAACATGGACAGGACATAGAGCAATACGGCGATTATTTCATAGATGACGCCGAGCGTATCTAGCTGGATATGTGCTGCACCAATCCCTAAGGTGAGAAAGAGCCCAAAAATAGCTAGAGTCAGTCCATACCATTGACGTTTGAGGAAGCGTTCGCGTTTTAGAATAAAGACTGCGATTAGCCCAGACCATAACGGTGCTGTGCCATAAATAATCGAGATCATGCCGGAAGACACGCGTGTTGCACCCAGATAACAAAAGGTCATGGAGCCGAACAATCCAATAGCCCCTGCACCATAACTCAGCAGCGCAGTTTTATTGATCGTCAGTTTCAAGCGAAAATAAAGCAGACATGCCAATGCCAGTGGAATAGCCAGACTAAATCGCAAGAATAATCCCCAAGCCCAATGAATTTCATGCACTGTCCAGACGGCAGCTAAAGGTGTAAAAGACCAGATGAGCACCACGGCAATGAATTGACCGACTGTAGCAAGGCGAGGGGTGACAGGGGCTACAGCCGGTTGTAGCTGTGGCATGGAGAGAACATTCTTTTCGGGTAACTGTGTCATGGCATAATTCCTGTTATAACAACGGTAAAATTAAGACGATAAAAAAGGTCGCTACAGAGGCGACCTTTGAATTCAATTGATGTTTTAGAGTGTCATCATCTGAAATACATAAAGTCCCCTCGCAGTAACGCGTAGACACGTCGCCATGCCGCATAGACAGCAATGTCATGCGCAATCGCATTCGGGTGTGGAGAGGAAACTTTAGGCTTAAACATATAAGACATTCGAAGATGATTCTGATCTTTTATAGCATAGGGCCTGCTTGAAAAATAGGCATTTTCTCAAATAAAGATAAAAATATAATCAGTGCAAAGGCAGAATTTGTGATTGCTTAAATTGAATATTTTTCCATAATAATGCCATTCAATTATGAAAGAAGTGTGCTCTTGTCTCCTTTAGAAATTATTGCAGTGATTATTAGTGTTATTGGTGTAACTTTGACCATCCGACGGAATATGTGGTGTTGGTGGTTTAATTTTATTGCCTGTGCGCTGTATGCCTGTTTTTTCTTTACGGTTAAATTATATGGAGAAACACTTCTACAATTCTTCTTTATTCTGATGAATGTTTATGGCTTTTATTATTGGTTAAAAGGCAAACGCCAAGATCATGAGATTCGGATTGAAACGATTGCGACCAAAACTGTAGTGCTGCAACTCAGTCTCGCCGTGTTGGGTGGTTTCCTGTTTGGCCTTATTCTCAAGCATTTTACTGATGCTGCGGTACCAATGCTGGATTCGCAACTGGTGGCATTTAGTTTATTGGCAACTTACTGGACCAGTCGTAAACATATCGCGACCTGGATTTTATGGATCTTCGTCAACATCTTCTATGTCGGGATGTTTAGTTATAAAGAGTTGTTTTTAACCGCGGCTTTATATGCTGCCTTTGTCGGGCTGGCTGCTTATGGCTGGTGGCAATGGGAACAGGTCAAACAAAAACAACTTGGTCATGCATAAAAAAGGGCAGCTCAGGCTGCCCTTAATTTGAAGCAAGGTTTATTTTGCAGTAGCGTGATAACTTTGTACGGCTTGGCGACCCAGTGCTGGATCGTCGGTAAAGATACCATCCACACCTGCTTTGAAATACAACTGCATTTCCTTGATTGAGCCTGTTACGCAACGTTCTGCTTCTTTGGCTTTATCTGCACTACATTTTAACGTTGCTGGTAGGTAATTATTTTCAGGACGGAAAGTATATGGATGTACTTTTAAGCCGACTTGATGTGCATCTTTAACAAAGGACGTAGTTTTAGTCATCGCGTCATCTTTAAAGACATAGACTTTCCATGGGCCGACGCCATTGGCATAGGTGGCAACATCTTTTAAACCACTTGCTGTTGCCAAATCTGCATAGGTTTTCGGATTATTTTCCGCCACATAATCAGCAGGTTGGGTATCTGGCGCATCATAAAGCTGGATCAGTTGAGCATGTTTGACACTTTTGTGCAGATCTAACTGGTTCTTTAAATACTTTAAATTGCCCACTTCAAAAGATTGCAAATAGATTGGTGCAATATCCCGAGTATATTTATATTTAGATAAGGTTTTGAGCAGGTTATCTTCCAGTGCCAGATTTTGCTTTTGAAAATAGGTCGGATGTTTGGTTTCGATATAAAGACCAATGATTTTGCCAGTTTTCTTATAATGTGCTTCAGCCAATTCGATAATTTGCTCCAGAGTCGGAATGGTATAGAGATCATTATATTTCTGGTTTTCAGGACGATATTGTGGAATACGCTCGCGTGCTTTTAGTTGTTGTAATTCATTTAATGTAAAGTCTTCAGTAAACCAGCCGTCTAAAGTCACACCATCAATCACTTTGGTTTTTTTACGGTCTGCAAATTGTGGCAGGGTCGAAACATTGGTGGTACCGCCAATTTCATTTTCATGACGGGCAACCAGAATCCCATCTTTGGTTGAAACCAGATCTGGCTCAATAAAGTCAGCGCCGTCATCAATCGCTTTTTGATAAGAGGCAAGGGTATGTTCTGGGCGTAATGCACTGGCACCGCGATGTCCTATCACTAGAATTTTAGGAAGTTGGTAATCAGGCTGTTTGGTATTGTTTTGGTTGTTATTGTCATCATTACAACCAGCAAGGCTGATCAGGCTCAGACAAAGAACTGCTTTTTTAAACATAGATAAGCTCATGTGTTTTTTATTCAAGCCGCTAGTTTGAGCATTGAAGTTATCAAACACATGACAGTGAGATGATGGTTTTATGAAAATATTAAGAATTTTAAAATCAGTCGCACTGAAATAAAAAATCCAGTTTAAGCTTGTGTCTAAACTGGATTCAAAAACAATTAGATAATGGAGGTCTATTTCTTCCAATAAGGCCAGTTGGCTTCTGGCGTGAAATCATAGTTGTCATCAAGCCAATAGGTTTGAGGTGGAGAGGATTTGTCTTTCAGTCCCATGATGCGCATCAGATTATTGTCTAGTTCAGCGGTATTTAAAGTCTTTTCCTGATCTACACCGGTACTCTGTAAGCGATCTGACCACATGATCACAGGCACTTGATAACCTGCTTTGGTATTTGGGCTATGACCTGCATAATCAATTTCATGTCCGACTTCATTGCCATGATCAGAAACCATCGTAAAAGATCTAAAATCTGGTGTAGCATCTGCTCTTAAATCATCTAGGAATTGACTGAGTAATGAGTCTTCATATAAGACAGCATTATCATAATCGTTACGCAGTGAACGAATCCACGGATCAATCTCTCTATTTTTTAGATCAGTTTCTACTGCATCGTTACTTTCACTTGTAAACTGGTTAAAGGCAGCTGGATAACGCTCTTTGTAGTTTGGATGGGCACCGATAAGATGAAGAATAATCAGTTTCTTCGGCTCAGGATCAGCAAGAGCTTGTTGATAATCTGGAATGAGCGATTCATCCAACGAGGTGCTACTACGGCCAGAGCGTTTGTTTTTATAGACTGCTTTATCGGCATAGGCACCAAATAATGAAGATAAGTAAGTATCGTCTTGATTACTGAGCCAGTAAATTTTATATCCTGCTGCTCGTGCATAGGCCAATACACTTTCAGGTGAATATTTATTATGTTCTGAAGCAGGGCTTTCGGTTAACAGTACACGTAATGCATTGATTGTAGACGGGGAAGGAGAGAAAGCATTACAAAAGACCTTGATCTCATCCAGCCGTTTTGCCAGTTCAGGCGTGGTATTCCGTGGGTAGCCGCAGACACCTAGATTTAAACTGGTTAAACTTTCAGAAAGTACCAGTACATGGGTCTGTTTACCTTTTGCCTGTTCTGTCAGTACCAGATTTTGCTTGGCACTTTTGTCCCATTGTTGATGGACATTTTTATGCTGTTTAATTCGATCTTTGAAATCCTGAATTTTGGCCTGATAGTCAGTCCAGAATACAATCGGATGTACCTTGCGTGATGGTTTCATCAGATAACTGGTGGTTGCCAGTAAGACCAGTAAAATAATACAGCCACGATAAATTCGGCTTTGCCAGAGTTGGCTAAAATGAATTGGTTTAACCAGTTTGAAGACTGCAACACTATACAGGATGACCAAGGTTAATAGTCCTGCCGCCACAGTGAGCATGGTACCGAGATGAAGCTGGAAAAACTCCAGACTTTCCCGACGGTTTGTATTAGCTAAGGCTTCAATAATAAAATAGGCTTCATTATCACTATTAAATAAAAACCAGGTACTTGAGCGAAGCAAGGCATCTAGCCAAGCCAAAAACCACCAGATAATCGCAAGGATATACCAATAGATTTTTTGTCTGCTAATCGCCAGATAAATAAAAAGCACACCAGGCAATGATAAAAAGCCAAGTCTTAAACCATCAGATAGATTACCAACCGCAATCAATAAGCCGCCTGTGATCAAGGCTGGCAGTAAGATCAGCAGCAGAATATTCAAGTTTTTTAAGCTGGCCTTCATATATGCCTAATACAATGGGGGGAGATTAATTAAGCGTGCTAATATCGGTTTAAGTGGGGGGCGTGTCAATTCAAAATTAAGAAGTCTTTGATTGCACAGCAAATTAAATTGATTAGCACAGTTAAGCTGTTGAATTATTGCAAAGCTAGCGCATTATTTTTTATTGCGAATAACTTTAAATTCATTATTTCTCCGCAATTTACGCTTTTTGAAATGATATGTTAATAGGGATGGCGTTTACCTGTCAGCTCGGTAATGATCATATTCTGAAAAGTGCCTGTATTTGCCTATCTTTTTGAAAAATTGACTGTTTCGCTAATGGAATAAACAGCCATGCTATCTAAGTTTTTTATTCATCGTCCTATCTTTGCTACTGTGTTGGCAATTATCGTGATGGCTGTTGGCCTATTTGCAATTTTAAATTTGCCTGTAGAACGTTATCCCGATATTGCTCCTCCCCGAATTACTGTTGCGGCTAACTATAGTGGTGCTGATGCTCAAGCGGTTGAAGATAGTGTGACGCAGGTTCTAGAACAACAAATTAAGGGAATTGATCATCTGCTTTATTTTAGTTCTAGCAGTGATGCCAGTGGTAATAGCCGAATCAGTTTGTTCTTTGAACAAGGTACGGATCCTGATCAGGCACAGGTTCAGGTACAAAATGCAGTCAATGGTGCGATTAACCGTCTTCCCGATGATGTTCAACGACAAGGTGTCAATGTTCGTAAGTCTTTGAGCGATTCATTTATGGTGATTGGGGTTGGCGATAAGTCGGGCCGATCAACCAATCTGGATATTTCAGATTATATTACCAATAACTTTGAACTGAATTTGAGCCGAATTGAAGGGATTGGCGAAGTCAGTGTGTTTGGCTCGCAATATGCCATGCGGATCTGGCTGGATCCGCAACGACTGGAACGTTATCAGCTTCAAGTCAGTGATGTCCGAACAGCGATTGAAAATCAGAATACACAAGTGGCTGCTGGTGCGATTGGAGATTTACCCGCAGCGAGTGATCAATACCTGAATGCCAAAGTTACTTCGGGGTCATTGTTACGCACACCTGAACAATTTGAAAATATTATTATTAAAGCCAACAGTGATGGCAGTTTTGTCTATTTAAAAGATGTTGCACGCGTTGAGGTCGGGGCGGAAAACTATCAGGTCTTTAACCGTATCAATGGTTATCCTGCTTCGGGACTATCGTTGTCACTGACTGTGGGCGCGAACGTGATGCAAGTGGCGGATGCAGTATATAAAGAAGTTGCCCGTCTGGAAAAAACTTTACCAGAAGGTTATTTCGTGATGTATCCACGAGATGACACGCCATTTGTTAAAGAATCTATGTCACAAGTGGTGTCTACCCTGATTGAAGCCATCGGTCTGGTGGTGCTGGTAATGTTCATCTTCTTGCAAAACTGGCGTGCGACCTTGATCCCCGCGATCACCGTTCCTGTAGTGATTTTAGGTACTTTTGCGGTATTGGCCGTTTTAGGCATGAGTATTAACACACTGACCTTATTTGCCATGGTACTGGCGATTGGTTTGCTGGTCGATGATGCGATTGTTGTGGTTGAGAACGTTGAACGTCTCATGCATGAACAGCAGCTCAGTGCCAAAGAGGCTTCTATTCAATCGATGCAGGAAATTAGTGGTGCATTGGTCGGGATTACTTTAGTGCTGACCGCCGTTTTTATCCCGATGTCCTTTTTTAGCGGTGCGACAGGCATTATTTATCGACAATTTTCCATTACCTTAGTGGTTGCAATGGGACTGTCTTTATTGGTGGCCTTGATCCTGACACCAGCTTTGTGTGCCATTTTGCTGAAACCCCAACATAAGCAAGCACGTTGGGCGGTTATGTTTAATAACGGGCTCGACTATATCAAAACGCGTTATCTGAACGTGTCTAAGAAAGTCATCAGTGTAAAAAGTATTTCCTTGATTGGTATCGCAATCCTGATTGGCGGTTTTGTCTGGGTCTATCGTGAGTTGCCAACCAGCTTTTTACCTCAAGAAGATCAGGGAACTTTAGGGGTACAGTTCCGTTTACCAGAAGGGACACCGATGAGTAAAACGGAAGAAGTCGGCAAATATATTTCCGACTATTTTCTCGAACATGAAAAGGCCAACTTAAATGGGGTGATGGTGATTCATGGACGCAATTTTTCGGGAACTGGACAAAATCTTGGGCAGGCCTTTGTTTCATTAAAACATTGGGATGAGCGCAAGGGGGCGGAAAATAGTGCTCAGCAAATTCGTGCGCGTGCAATGAAGTATTTTTCGCAGAATAATCAGGCGCGCATTATGGTATTAATGCCTTCTGTGATTCGCGGATTAGGTAACTCGGATAAGATCGATTTTTGGCTACAGGATACCAAAGGCTTGGGTAGACAAAGTCTGTTATCTTCTTTTCAGGATTTACAGCAACAGGGCAATGCACTGGATTCCGTTGACAATCTGGATAAAAAAGGCAACGACGATCAGGCGGTTCTGAATATCAAGATTGACCATAAAGCGGCAATGATCCATGGCCTAAATGTCAGTGAAATTAATCGCACCTTATCGACGGCTTGGAGCGGTAGCTATATCAATGACTTTATTGATCGTGGTCGGATCAAGCGCGTGTATTTACAAGGTGATGCACCATATCGTTCTAAGCCAGAAGATCTCAATTACTGGTATGTGAAAAATGCCAATGGACAAATGGTGCCATTTTCACAGTTTAGTCAGATTGGATGGCAAGGTGCCCCACCAATGCTAGAACGTTTTATGGGTTATCCAGCAATTAGTGCCGAAGCGGATGCAGCCAATGGTTTCAGTAGTGGGCAAGGGATGCAGGTCATTCAGGGACTGGTTGATAAAATGCCTGATGTCGGATTGGCGTGGAGCGGATTATCTTATCAGGAACAGGAATCCAGTAATCAGGCGATCTGGCTCTATCTCATTTCTGTCGCCTTTATTTTCCTGTGTCTTGCAGCACTTTATGAAAGTTGGTCAATTCCATCTGTGGTGATGGCTGCAATCCCTTTAGGCGTCGGCGGAACGATTTTATTCAGTTACCTGTTTGGATTTGCCAACGATATTTATTTCCAGATTGCCTTACTCACCACGATTGGTCTGTCATGTAAAAATGCCATTTTAATGGTTGAGTTCGCAGCTAGTCTGCAACAACAGGGGCAAGCGCCACTGGAAGCCGCCTTACGTGCAGCAGGATTACGTCTACGTCCAATTTTGATGACCTCGATTGCCTTTGGTGCGGGTGTTATTCCGCTTATGTTTTCGAGTGGTGCGGGCGCGTTGAGCCGACAGGCAATTGGTTATAGCGTATTTGGCGGGGTTGTTTTTGGTACGATACTGGTACTGATCTTCATTCCTTTTATGTATGTACTGGTAACCAGTTGGTTTAAGCCTAAACAAAAAGTTGAAGCGATTAAATAAAATGGCTTCAGTACCTCAACAGAAATGAATGATTCATTGATCAAGATGAGACAGGAATTGTTCATTTTTGTTGAGTAAGTTGAGAATATTAAAAAAAATTTGTAGTATTGCCGTGCCGTATAAACGGTCTAATGAGGTTTGATTGTCTAAATGGACACGCAGAGTTGTAATTTATCCCAGATTACACATTTTTATATTCATCAAAATCTGCATGAAGCTTTCTATTTAGCAGTAAACCAATAGGCTGCTTGTAGTTCTTCATTGCAGATCATTTGTAGTGAAGAGGCTGACATGAGCTACAATAATTTTTTATATCTATTAAGCGACGCACTCAAAAATAATCATATTGAACTTGCACTCGCATCTGTACAGACTTTTCGGGCAGTGGATATTGCCGATGTCTTAACCCAGCTCTCTGTAGAGCAAAGTCAACTGTTGCTCACCCATTTACCTGAGCGTGCCTACGTTTTCTCTTATCTTCCGCCCAATGAACAGGTCAAACTTGCCAAAGCCATGCCGAGACATATTCTGGCAGAGATTATTGGCGAGATGTCTTCGGATAAGCGCGCCGATGTGTTCAAGTGTCTGGATCAGGAGCAACAGAATACTTTATTGCCTGCTTTAGCTCAGGCTGAAAGGGAAGATATTCGCCAACTTTCTTCTTATCTGGAAGGAACAGCAGGGGCGATCATGAGTTCTGAATACGCCACGCTTAAGCCGAATATCACCGTGAAAGATGCGATTAAAATGTTGCGTCTGGAAGCGCCAGATACTGAAACGATTTATTTTGCCTATGTGCTGGATCAGGCCAGAAAAATCCTTGGGGTTTTATCTCTTAAACAGTTAATTCTGGCGGCTGAAGAACAGAATATTAATGAGTTGATGGAAACCAATGTCCTGACCGCGTATGTCGATACCGATCAGGATGAAGTCGCCAAAACTATTGCACGTTATGATCTATTGGCACTACCAATTATTGACCACCATGACATGATGGTCGGGATCGTGACCTACGATGATGCGATGGATGTTGCTAGTGAAGAGGCCACTGAAGACTTCTTAAAAGTCGGGGCGGTTGATGCATCATCCAAACTCAGTATTAAATCTGCGCCGATTTTACAGCTCTACCAGAAACGCGTGTTCTGGTTGGTTTTCTTGGTGTTTGGAAGTTTATTGTCTGGGATCGGGATTGCGCATTATGAAGATGTAATTGCGCAGAATTTAGTACTGGTATTCTTCTTGCCATTGCTGGTGGGGAGTGGCGGAAACGCGGGTTCTCAATCTTCCACATTGATGGTACGTGCTTTGGCAACAGGAGATGTTCAATTTAAAGACTGGTTCTCGTTACTGGGTCGGGAAAGTTTGGTGGCTCTGTGTCTGGGGGGAACCATGGCGGTGGCTGTTTCGCTACTGGGTTATTTCCGTGGTGACGAAATGGTGGCTCTAGTCCTTGCATTAAGTATGATGGGGATTGTGTTGATGGGGTGTCTGATCGGGATGAGCTTACCTTTTATTTTAAATAAAGCAGGGCTTGATCCAGCCAGTGCTTCAGCGCCTCTGGTCACTTCGATTTGTGATGCAACAGGGGTAATCGTTTACTTATTTATCGCCTCGATGATTTTATTCTAGACCGTAATAATAATTGTACCGACAAAACCTAAAAACTACTTTATTCTCAAGGATAAACATCGTTTTTAGGTTGAGTGAATGACTGATTATCCAGAACAAAAAAAACTAACTCAGCAGCAAGCCATCGCGGTCGAGCGTGATTTGGCAAAATTCGCCAATACTATGGACAGCTTGGTTCGCATACCATTTACCAAGCAGGGCGTTGGGGCGGATGCTGCATTGAGCACCATTCCGTTTGCCGGAGATATTGCTGGTTTTATCCTGACTTTATATGCCTTTAAAAAAGCCAGAGAAGTGGGTGTACCACAACATAAGCTCAAAGGCGTGGTGAAACTGGCGATCATGGATATGCTGGTTGGCTTCGTACCGATTGTCGGGACCGTATTTGACGTATTTATACGTCCGAGCCGTAAGACGCTTGAGATTGTGCATGCACATATTCGTGATGAATATCAGGTACACAGCGATATTCATGTGGTTCATCCATTCCTGCATGAGTCACTTGAGCAAAAACAGAAAACTTCTGCCTTTTGGCGTAATCCAGTGGTGAGCTGGATCTGGTTACGAATTCCAGATCTATTGGGAATTGCGGTGGTGATATTACTGGTGCTGGCGGTGTGGGCTGGCTTTAGTTATCTGTGGCAATTTTATCAATCCTTCCAATCGCACTAGATGATTAGACAAAAATAAAGCCTCCATTGTGGAGGCTTTATCGTTTATCTGATACTGATTATTGAACGTTTAATTGCTGTAATGCAGCAACACGTTGTTCAATGGTTGGGTGGGTCTGGAATAAAGCCGCTAAGCTAAAGCCTTGTTCCTTACCTTCCGTAATCGCGAATGCTTTCATTTCTTTCGGCATTTGATCTGGCATTTCTGACTCTGCTTGTAAGCGAAGTAGGGCAGAAATCATGGCCTGTTTACCAGCTAAACGTGCGCCAGCTTCGTCTGCGCGATATTCACGTTGACGAGAGAACCACATCACGATGGTAGAAGCCAAAATACCGAATACGATGTCGAGTACAATCGTAATGGCAAAATAAGCAAGACCTGGTGCTTCACCATCTTCACGACCAAATACGTTACGGTCGATGAAATCACCTGCAATACGTGCAAAGAACATCACGAAGGCGTTGACGACACCTTGGATCAGCGCAAGGGTCACCATGTCACCATTTGCAACGTGACCGATTTCGTGAGCCAGTACAGCACGAAGTTCATCTTTGTTCATACGCTCGAGTAGACCTGTTGAAACAGCTACCAAAGCATCATTTTTATTCCAACCTGTCGCAAATGCATTGGATTGGTAAGAAGGGAAAATACCCACTTCAGGCATGTTAATACCTGCACGTTGAGATAATTGCGCCACTTCTTGTAATAACCAAGCTTCTGCTTGACTACGGGGTGCATTTGGGTCAATTAATTCTGTCCCAGTGGTTTTTTTAGCCATCCACTTCGACATGAATAGGGAAATAATAGAACCCACCATACCAAAGACAAAACAGACGACCAGTAGGTTGCCTAGATTCAAGCCACCCGCGCCATGGTAACTACCGACACCGAAGAGTGACAAGATAATGCCAGCTACAACCAGTACCGCGAGGTTGGTTAGCAAGAACAAACCAATCCGCATCATTGAGAAAACCCTCTTATAAAGAAAAAGTGATCTGATTTATAAATTATAAATCATAACGCTAATATGCAGGGCGAACCCTAAAAATTCAAGAAAAAAATGGGCGTAGATACATTTAGTCAATAAAATTATGAACTGGCTGTGAAACAGGGACTTAAAAGCTGTTTTGTCTAAAAAATAGCAGGCAAAATCATTCTATGAGAATGGATGGCCTGAATTGTTAATCACTGAGACGTATTCGGGCCGATGCAGTGGCATTGGTGGTGGTATAGGTACCAGATGGGGCATCGGTAAAGGTACCATCTGCCAGGGTAATGATCTGACGGTTATATTGCTTAGGCGCTGGAGGCGGTTCGACAATATTATTGGATGATGAGCTGTAATTGGCTGACTGAGCCAGTATTTGGTTGTTGTTACTTGAATCTGTAAAAGTGCCTAAGCCAGATGCATAGAGATTTTGATAACGGCTGGTGACACGACGGACATAATCTTGCGTTTCACGAAATGGGGGAATGCCGCCATATTTATCTACATTGCCTTCACCCGCATTATAGGCAGCAATGGCCAATTGGGTATTACCATTAAAACGTTTCAGTAACCAGCTTAGATACTTGGCACCGCCAAAAATGTTTTGTTGCGGATCATAAGCATTACTGACATTAAATCGGCGGGCTGTAGCAGGCATAAGCTGCATAAGACCCTGAGCGCCCACAGGAGAGCGAGCCTTGATATTAAATCCAGACTCGGTATGCATGATCGCTTTGATTAAGCCTTCAGAAATCCCGTGCTGTTGAGCGGCCTGACGGATCAGTTGGTCAAATGCATTTTTATTGCGACTATAGCTTGGCAGTACAGAGGCTTCACTTGCACCCCAGTTACTATAGCTATGAATATTACTGTCGGGATAATAAGTTGCTTTAACGACTTTTAAATGACTGTACTCTGCTTTCTTCTTATTGGTGAGTAGCGTTGTACCATTATCATCTTTAAATTGATAAATCGTCTGCCCAGCATAACTTGATGCTGTACCATTAAAAAAACCGATTGTTCCCAAGCAAACAGCAAAAAAATAAGTTGTTTTGTTCATCGTTATAATATTCGCGAAAGGATGAGCATAAGTTTCATGTGGCAGTTTAACAAAAAAATGTAAAAAAAGATCTTTTGCTACAATTTTTTTATTTTTTAGTGTCAGACAAAAATCAAGTCAATTTGTTCGAATGTTCAGCAAAAAAAATTAAAATATTTTTTTTAAAAAGTAAGTCTTGACTTATATAAGTTATTGATTTTAATTGAATAAAATGATTGGTTAAAAAATGATCAATCTAATGGGAAGCCTTATTTTAAGATAAAAGCAGTTTGTCAATAGCTAAGAAATCCACAAATTTATCCACAGCTTTTGTGGACAACTGTGGAAAAGTTTGAAATATAAGCGATCTAGGCCATTCTGGATTATTTTGATCAGAATTTTACCAGTATGAAACTGAAATATGACGATTGAAAGAAATTGAAAAATTCTTTAGATGCGCATTTTTTCGGAATGAGATAAAATCGCGCGGTATTTTTGTTTATGAGTAAATCACGTCTATGTACGCGCCAGTGGAGTCCAACCAAGGATTTAATTTCAAGCCAGAGCTTCCGACAAGTTCGGCGTATTATCGCCTGTTGAAAAAACTTCGTCGTCAGGTGGGGCATGCGATTCGTGATTACAACATGATCGAAGAGGGTGACAAGGTCATGGTCTGCGTGTCTGGTGGTAAAGACAGCTATACCATGCTTGATATCTTGTTGCAATTCAAGCGTATTGCGCCAATTAACTTTGATGTTGTGGCGGTCAATCTAGATCAGAAACAGCCAGGTTTCCCTGAAGATGTCTTGCCACGTTATATGGAAGAGAACAATATTCCATATTACATTCTGGAAAAAGATACCTATACCATTACCAAGCGTTTAACGCCTGAAGGTAAGACCTATTGCGCGGTATGCTCACGTTTACGCCGTGGCTCACTCTATGGCTTTGCACAGGAAATCGGCGCGACTAAAGTGGCGTTGGGTCACCATCGCGATGACATCATGGCAACATTCTTTTTGAATTTATTCCATGGTGGCAGTTTGAAAGCGATGCCGCCAAAACTTCTATCTTCTGATAAAAAGAATATCTTGATCCGTCCTTTGGCTTATGTCGAAGAGAAGGACATCATCAAGTATGCTGAATTACGTCAGTTCCCGATCATTCCATGTAATTTGTGTGGTTCGCAAGAAAACTTACAGCGTGCCATTATCAATGACATGTTACGTGAATGGGACAAGCAACATCCAAAACGTCTGCACAGCATTTTCGGTGCGTTACAGAACGTTTCTCCATCGCAATTGGCAGATCGTGAGTTATTCGACTTTGAAGCTTTAGATGGTCAACGCGAGTTTGATATGAAGGATCCAGAAGAGATGAAGAACCGTCTTGATGTGGTCAACCTGAGTTTTGCAGCAGAGTAAAGTGTAAAACTTTTTGAAAAGGTACTGGTTAAGTACCTTTTTTTTATAAAAAATTTAAAAATTGAATCCCGCGTACAAAAAATCATAGCCTAAAATAAAAATTACATGCTATAACAGGGCACAAGCAAATTGCTTCATGAGATGTCGTCTGGATAGATGACACAAGAAATTGAACAAATACATTTGAGGAATAATCATGGCTGCATTTTTAACTGATGATTGGTTTGCAACTGTTGAAAAACTTACTGCTGAAGCTGGTGATTTAAACTTGCCACCTGCGCTTGCGAATTTAGCGATTAACTTGGTTGTAACAGATGCAGCTGGTAATACAGAGTTAGCTTTAGATGCGGGTAAAATCCAAAAAGGTTTATCTTCAAATGCTAAAACAACTTTGAACATGGATGCTGAAACTTTACGTAAAGTATTCCTTGAGTTTGACATGGCTGCTGCAATGCAAGCATTCATGACGGGTAAAATCAAGGTTCAAGGTGATATGTCTCAGCTTATGGCTTTACAAACAGCGAAGCCAAGCCAAGAGCAAAAAGATTTATTCAAGAAAGTACTTGAGCAAACTGCTTAAATTCTTTTTATATAAAAAAGCTTACCCTGAGGTAAGCTTTTTTATTGCCTTAAATTTAGACATCAATACGACTATTGGTTTTGATGTGCTCTAAATAAGTACGAATACGCGTGACATATTGTAGCGCTTGCTTATAACGACCATTACGCGCCTGATTGCGCTGCAAGTGATCGTATAAGTTCACCCATTGATTCGGATCTTTGCCTTGGGCACGGATACGCTTCTGGATCTGGCTGACTGCGCCAGGACCCATATTATAAGCCACTAATGCATACCAGTTACGATCTGGATATGGAACATTCGAGAACTGGTCTAGCATCAAATCAAAGTATTTGGCACCGCCTTGAATACTTTGGATTGGATCAGAACGATTACTCACACCCATGGCTCGAGCTGTGTTATTGGTCAGCATCATTAAACCTCGAACACCAGTGGGAGAGACTGAGGTCGGTTTAAGATAAGACTCTTGATAGCCAATTGCAGCAAGTAAGTGCCAGTCTAAATTGTATCTAGATGCACTTTGTTTAAAGCTAGCTTTATAAATCGGTAAGCGTTGTTTCAGATCTTTCTGAATCGTTGACCATGATTCTGGTTTCACAACATTACGATTATAAAATGAAGCTAGCTGTTGGGTCGTACCCGTCTGTTTACTCTGACATACATAACCACTCGCAGTTAGAGTGAGTGGATCATCTGCCTGTTTAAATACCCAGTTTAACTCGGGATTTAAACCATTCTTGCTCAGGCTGGCCTGATCGCCACAGCTTGCTGAAAAGGAAACAAGTTGTTTGTTTTCAATTGCAGCGAGGTTTGCTGTGGTCATGGCAATATTGGCTTTGCCCTGAGCAACCCATTTCAATGCAGTGGCATTATCTGGGACAGTTTTAAAATCAAGTTTTACATTTAGACTTTGCGCATAGTTACGCGCTAGGTCATAGCCAAAGCCATGTAAAAATTGACCATCGTTAAATACTGTTGTTGGACTTTCAACTGCAACGACAGTAAGGACATTGGTGGTTACAACAGTGTTGTATTGATGCGATTTTTCTGCATTCAAGCTGTTGAAAGGTAAAGCCGCAATAGTTAAAGCTAATGCTTGAAACGGGAGCGTGGAAGATAAAGAGTTAAGGCTAGGCCTAGACCCAGAACTTGAATTACTGTGCATGTTGTCTCCGCTACAGGTAATTTATGCCCTAAAAGTTCAGCAATACACTGCCTTAACTTTTAAAAGTTGATAAATTCAATAAGGGGTGGGCAAATCATGAACGTCATTCAAAATGACATTGATTAAAGGAAAAAAGACGCAAATGTTTCACAACATTTATAAGGCGTACAAAAAATAGACAAAAACAAACTTAGGCGCGCATATTAAGCGTCAAAAATGTGATTGTCAAATTTTGGACTAAAAAAATATGAGAATTGCATCACAAATACATGATTTCGAAAAAGAATAAAATTTATACACTTTAGTCATGGCGAAATAAGGAATACAATGCAAAAACTTGTAAGTGGAATGTTGTTTTAACGTATTTTTAAGCCTATGAAATCGAATTTAATTACGCGTACTGGACATGATTTATTAGTCGCCGAACTCAAGAAACTTTGGCATGATGAGCGTCCTGAAATTACCAAAAAGGTGAATTGGGCTGCGAGTTTAGGTGATCGCTCAGAGAATGCCGATTACCAGTACAATAAACAGTTGCTTCGAAAAATAGACCGCCGTGTCCGATATTTAGGCAAACGTCTGGAAGAATTAAAAATTGTAGATTATGTGCCTGAGCAAGAAGGCAAGGTTTATTTTGGTGCTTGGGTAGAAATCGAAAATGATGCAGGGGAGCAAAAAAAATTGCGTCTTGTGGGTGTCGATGAAATCTATGACCACCATCCGCAACATATTTCGATTGAGTCACCGATGGCACGTGCATTGTTGGGTAAACAGGTTGATGATGAAGTGGAAGTGAATACACCATTGGGCAAAAAATTGTGGTATATCAACTCAATTCGCTATGAAAAGCCTGAAAATTCGTAAAAATACAGCTTGTTGATTTTATTTTGAGCATTTGATGCAGGTTTTTAAATAAAAGATTTGCCAAGTCGAACTTTTATTTATATGATAGCCGCCATTGGAAGCGTGGCAGAGCGG
>NZ_LZPJ01000077.1:0-39610 GCF_001729365.1 Acinetobacter sp. YK3 | reverse complement strand
TATTTTAGAGTGGTATTGATCTATCGATGTGATGTATTAAGTCGGGAGTTTTTACTTAAGGAATTTGAAAAAAGCATTAAATATTTACTTGATCATCTCAATATGGAAAGTACGCATTGTATTCTAGAGTCAGGTCTTGATGATATTTATAAAACTTCATTGTGCTCAAGGCAGATATTTGATTTTACTACAGTTTGTAAAACCTTTGATGAGTTCAGTATCGAGGATTTTTTTAGATTATATCCACGAGGACACAAAGACTCTGTTGGCTTTATTGAAAAGGTAAATGAACAAATCAATGAGACATTGTCAGAAGGAGAGCCTTATCTATTCAAAGTTGCAAAAAAAATGAGATTAACACCACGAGTGTTATCTAAAAAAATAATCACTGAGGGCGAAGAATTTAAAGCGCTTGTCAAACAAAAAAGATATGAAAAAGCATTAATTTTACTGCAAGATAAAGATGTGAGCCTATCTGATATCGCATATACGTTAGGTTACACAGAGCACAGCGCATTTACACGTGCTTTTAGGGGTTGGACAGGGTGCTCACCTGGCCAATTTAGAAAGTATTTCAGGTAACTATTGTGAGGTGTATAAATTTGGATATTAGGGATCTAAAAGCTTTTATATACGTTGTTGATAATCAATCAATAACGATTGCTTCAGAGAAGTTAGGCGTGAAGCAATCAACAGTCACCAAGCGCATTTATAATGTTGAAGGAAAAGTAAAAGGTGCGCTACTAAATAGAAAAACGCGCCCCCTGCAGTTGACACGGTTAGGGGAAAAAGTTTACTTCAAAGGATGCTTTATCTTAAAGCAATTAGAATTACTCAAAAGTTTTCACTATGAAAACAATGAAATTTTTGAAAAAGTAGTAAAGATTGGAATACCACAAACACTGATTGATGATTTATTAGATACCGTTATCTATGAATCGAAACAGGTGACTCATCTCTCTGAAATTGATATTTCAAGTGGCTGGGGACGTAGTCTGGTTCAACAAATTCATGAGGGTGAAATTGATCTGGCTGCATTGATGATTCCATCAAACCTCGAGCTTCCAGAAAATATAAATTTCTCAAAGATTGGAACACTTCCTTTTGTGATTGTGGGTAAAAAAGGAGAAGCTTATAAATATAATAGTTTGGAAAAATGTAGTAAAAAAGGTTGGATTTTACATCCAGAAGGATGTTGCTTCAGAGAAAGTTTGGCTAAAGTTTTATACGATAAGCAGTTAGGATTTTATATCAATAAAGAAATCTTTGGCGTTGAATTTCAATTACAAAGTATTTTGAAAGGTGAAGGCTTAGGTGTCTTTCCTAAACCTTTTTTCGACAAATTCGCATTAGAAAATAGTGATTTAGAAGTTATTGAGTTAAATGATTTTTCTCTACATTTAAATGTTGGTGTCGTGATCTCTCAGTATATAGGCATTGATCAAGCCGATTCTTTTATTAAAATCATTAAAAAACATTATTTTAATGATAATTAAGTAAACGGTATAAAAGTATACCTAAGAGACTGATTACGTTATCCATCGCAAAAACAAGCCATTATTCTGGAATAGCATCATCTTTTAAAGTTTACACAACATATTTAAAAAGCCCTTAATATATAAGGGCTTTTTTAGAAAATAACGTTATATTTTATTGAAAAGATAATAAAAATTCCTTATAGATCCTTTTGATAGTCATTAATCACTTCAAGTGCTGCCCGAAAGGCTTCCTGAGTTGCAGGTGCGCCGCAATATGGCAGGCTATGTAACAAGACTTCCTGAATTTCCTCAACGCTGGCGCCATTGTTTAAAGCTCCGCGAATATGTCCTTTGAGTTCAGTTGGACTTTTCAGTGCGGTTAAGAAAGCGATTGTCACCAGAGAGCGATATTTACGTGGTAATACACCTTCACGTTGCCAGGTTGATCCCCAAGCATGTTCATTAATCCAGTCTTGTAACGGTTGTGTGAAAGGCACGGTATTGTCCTGTGCACGCTTTACAAATGATTCGCCCATAACTTCAGTACGAACTTTTAATCCATTTTCAAAATCTTGTTGTGACATATTTTTACTCTATTAAGAATGCAACAGAAGAGATGATGTTTCGAAACCTACTTCATCCTAACTGAATCAGGCGATAAGCTAAAGTCATCGTGTTTGACTGATGATTCTCAAGTTAGATGATAGATATTCTGCAAAGAAGATGACGAGCCATTGAAGGTCGGTAAGGGTGCACCTGTGGATAAATGAAGACATATCCACATTGGATGGAGTGCTAAATAAGACTAATTAAGAGGCTTTAATTTAAGGGGAAAGAGGATTGATATAAAAGCTGAAGTTAAGCGATTTCCGTCAGCCCCACTTGATGATAAGCACGATTAAAATAAACCAGACTTTGATCATGATGGCTTTTCTTAATCGCCACAATACGACAAATAAAGATGGTATGGGTTCCGACTTCTTGAATCTGCTCGATTTCACAATCAAAATTGACCAGTGCATCTTCTAAGACTGGTGCACCTGTTTCTAATTCTGTCCAGATACCATGTTTGAATCTTTCTTCTGGGCTTAATCGGGATGAAAACGCTTTAGAAATATGTTCATGTTGAGCGCTTAACACATTTACGGTGAGGATTTTATTTTCCACAAAATGTGTATGGGAACTCGATGCTTTATTCATGCAGACCAATAATGTCGGAGGCGTGTCGGTAACGCTACACACAGCAGAGGCCGTGAATCCATAACGACCAGACAGGCCAGCCGTGGTAATGACATTGACGGCACTGGTTAATAAAGACATTGCATTTCTAAAGTCTGTCGCTTCAATCATCACTTTATTCCCAAATTGAACCTGATCTTTTGAAGAAGCCAAGGGCTAGCTGATGTAACCCTTTAGCCTTCAAGAGATTGGTAAATATTAAGCTGATAGCTCTTTTCGAACGATTTCTGCACCAGCGCTTAAGGCATGCAGTTTACCTGTCGCGACGCGACGTGATAAAGGCGCCATACCACAGTTGGTTGAAGGGTAGAGCTTGTCGGCATCAACAAACTGAAGCGCTTTACGGAGCGTATTGGCAACTTCTTCAGGTGTTTCAATCTGATTGGTTGCAACATCAATCGCACCGACCATCACTTTTTTGCCGCGAATCAGTTCAATCAGATCCATTGGCACACGCGAGTTCTGACACTCGAGTGAGATGATATCGATTTTAGATTGTTGTAACTTCGGAAAGGCTTCTTCGTATTGGCGCCATTCTGAACCGAGTGTTTTTTTCCAGTCGGTATTGGCTTTGATGCCGTAACCGTAGCAAATGTGTACGGCCGTTTCACATTTCAGCCCTTCCAGTGCACGCTCTAGAGTCGCTACACCCCAGTCATTTACTTCATCAAAAAATACATTAAATGCAGGTTCATCAAATTGAATAATATCGACGCCAGCAGCTTCTAATTCTCTTGCTTCCTGATTCAGGATTTTGGCGAATTCCCAAGCCAGTTTTTCACGGCTTTTATAGTGACCATCATAAAGTGTATCAATCATGGTCATTGGGCCAGGCAGTGCCCATTTGATCGGTTGATTGGTTTGCTGGCGTAAAAACTTGGCATCTTCAACAAACACTGGTTTTTGACGAGACACTGCACCGACGACCGATGGCACGCTTGCATCATAGCGGTTACGGATTCGGACCGTTTCGCGTTTTTCAAAGTCGACCCCATCAAGATGTTCAATGAAGGTGGTGACAAAGTGTTGGCGGGTTTGCTCGCCATCGCTGACAATATCAATCCCTGCATGGCGTTGTTCTTGTAAGGACAGACGCAATGCATCCTGTTTGCCTTCAATTAATTGCTCATCTTGCAACTTCCAAGGTGACCAAAGTTTTTCTGGCTCTGCCAGCCAAGAGGGTTTCGGTAAGCTGCCAGCAGTTGAAGTCGGTAATAATATTTTCATAATCAATAATCTTGTTTATCTAGGTGAATAAAGTAATTAGTTTGCAGCCCATTGCTGAAGAATCGTTTGATAAGGCTTGATGAACTGTTCTTCAGTAAATTTGCCTTGTTTAATCGCCAACTGGCTGCGTTCTTCTCGGTCATAAACAATACGTGTTAATGAATAGTCCTGATGCTTTAAGCTTGGCTGGTAGGTTTTTCCTGCTGCCGAATTCGCGTTATAGATTTCTGGACGATAAATTTTCTGGAAAGTTTCCATCGTACTAATGGTGCCGATCAGTTCAAGATCAGTGTAATCATCAAGCAGATCCCCGCGATGATAAAACGCTAATGGTGCAACGCTATTTGGCGGCATGAAATAGCGAACCTTCAAGCCCATTTTCTCGAAATATTGATCCGTTAAAGAGTATTCATCTTGTTGATATTCAACTCCCAAGACCGGATGCTGATTTGCAGTTTGATGATAAGTCTTACTGCTCGAAACGCTCAGGCAAATCACAGGAGATTTCTGGAAATTACTGCTATACGTTTTTGAGTCCAAGAATGATTTAAAGATTTTCCCATGTAGCTCGCCATAGTTTTCTGGAAGGCTAAATTGCGGTTTATCTTTATTATGTTCTAGCAGTAACACGCTAAAATCATAATCACGGACATATGAGGAGAAATTGTTTCCTACAATGCCATCAATGCGTTGATTATTTTTATGATCAACAATATTGGTTTTCAGGATTTCAATGGTAGGGAAGGTCTCACCTTTGCCTTCAACATCAATATCAACTGAAATAATTTCAAGCTCAACAGAATAACGGTCTGCTGTCGGGTTATCCCAATGCGCCAGACTATTAAAACGATTGTTAATCATCTTTAAGGTATTGCGCAGATTCTCTTGACGGCTTTCACCTCTCGCCAGATTGGCAAAGTTGGTGGTGATACGCGTATTGTCTGAGGGCTGATAGTTTTCATCGAAACTAATGCGCTTAATCGTAAATGTAAACTCTTTGCTCATGATGATCTGATACCCTAATTTCTGAGATAAAACCTTATTTCTGTGTTGCCCTTTCTGGATGTTCCATTTTTTTGGATCTTCCCAGTCAATCGGATTTTCAGTCTGTTCTGATGTTTGCCGAAGCAGTTCCATCAGAATCAACCCTCAGATTGTCTCGTATGAAGAGCATGAGCTAATTTATACTTGAAACATGACATGAATAAAAATGATTTTGTTTCAATGGAAGGTGAGTAAAATTCATGTTTGTGTGTTTCATTAAGCGTAGCGGGCATTTCACGACGATAGCGTGCCTATAATTTGAAGCCACTGAACCTGAAATTATTCTGAGGTTTACTTTCAAAGCGTATCACTTATAATTTCAGGCCAGCAGTATTTGCCTGACTTCTTCCTTTTTAAATCTCTTTCATTATGTCTTTATTTTCTCAGTGTTTAGAGCAGAAACGATTCTGTATTCTGGTGGAATATCTTTGCTCTAAGCGTGATACCTTGGCTGTAATAAAAAGTCTGGCTGGTTTTCCGGCAATGATGACTTTGGCCGATCGCGTGCACAGTGATGAAGATCCAGCACCATTAGAATTGGCACAAAGATATTCTTCTGAGATTGAAAAAATTCTACATTTTTCAGGTAAAGGTCGGGATATTAAAGAATTTGAACACTTTCTCGATCAGGCTGAGCAGCAGGGATATCACAATCTTCTTTTATTAACTGGCGATAAACTGAAGAATCATAATTTTGGACGGGAAATTCCTGCACAACGCTCTCGTTATTTAGAGTCTGTGAGTGCTGTGATGGTAGCCAAACAACGGCATGTGTTTAATATTGGAGTGGCTTTTAATCCATTTAAATATACTGAGGCTGAGCGGGATGCCCAATATCTAAAACTGCATAAAAAGATAAAAGCGGGTGCAGATTTTCTGATTACTCAGCTTGGATTTGATCTGGATTGTCTTCAGCACAGCCAATCCTTTATCTCTCAGAATTATAAACAATTTCCTTTAATTGCCTGCGTGATGCCACTGACCTTAAAACGTGCGCAATTTATGGTGAAAAATCAGGTTGCTGGACTGGTGATTGCTCCACATATTGTGGATGTTCTTGAGCGTGAGTATGCGGCGGATCCTGTTCAGGCGGAAGCAAATGTCTACGCGCGTTGTGCATTGCAGATCCTGATCTGTAAACATCTCGGTTATGTTGGTGTACATTTATCGGCTTGTCATAAGCCACAAGAACAACAGAAACTGGAACAGTTTTTAAAGCAATTTGAAAACTGGTCTTTAGAAGCTTGTGAAAAAGTATGGAAAGAGCTGTGGAAAATGGATTCAGGCCTTGAGCTTAAACCTGAGCTGTCCACTTTTTCAAAACCTGTTTCCCAGATTCAAATTCTTAAATATAAGAAAATGCATTTAATGCACCACATTTTTTTTGCTTCTCACGCAGCCTTAGGCGTTGGACGTTTTATTTTTAAAGCCAATTTCTGGAATAAACCACGCCCGCAGCATCTTTTATTGAAAATGGAACATTGGAGCAAACAACAGTTGGTGGGTTGCGAAAGCTGTGGTCACTGTCGACTGGATGACACGCTTTATATCTGCCCTGAAACCTGCCCCAAAGGCCTCGCCAATGGTCCTTGTGGAGGCACAACCTTAGACCGATGTGAATTTGGGGATCGTGAATGTATCCATTCGGTCAAAGCTCGACTGGCAAAAAGTATAGATCAAACCGAGGTTTTAAGAAGCAAATTGATCCCAGCGATTTCAATTGAAACCCGCTATACCAGTTCATGGAAAAACTGGTTTAGCAATTCAGACTTAAACTGATGAGAGTTATTTGTATTTATTGGTTGATCCATTCTGAAATGATCTGAGCCAATTGTTCAGGCTGCTCAAGGGGGATCATATGTCCAGAATTTTCGATTACTGCTAATTTTGAATCACGAATTTTATGAGAAAGCTCCAGTGCTTCTTCTTTTGAGCGGAGTTGATCTTGAGCAGCAGAGATAATAAGTGTTGGGCAGCTTATTTTATTGATATCTCCACATTTTCTGTTTAATAGAGATTGCCTCACGAAAGCCTCATAACCAAGGTTGATCCCCATTTTTTGAATACGTTTAATGAGCAGCTTATTTTGTGCATCCGCTGGATGGAGGGTTTTGGCGATAGAAATTGAACTCAAACCATGAAATTTTTCTTTGGTGCTGAGTCGAATCGCGGTGAGCTTTTGTTGTTTTTGTTCTTCTGTATCAGGTCGTAAAGATGAGGCAATAAGAATTAAGCTAGAAACTTTCTCTGGAAATTGTTCAGTTAAAGATCGGGCAATATAGCCGCCTAATGAAAACCCGACGAGTATAAATTCCTTAGGCGCATCTTTTGCAATGTTCTGAGCAATTTCAGCAATTGTCTCGCCCTGTAATAAATTTGCTCTTATGATATTCCATGTTTCTGGGAGCAGTGGAACAAGTTCATCCCAAAGTGATTCGTCTAACATAAAGCCGGGAATGAACACGATGGATATGCTTTTTTGATTCATGGGATTGAGAGGTCTTACTCATTTTATTCAGTATTACCTAAATCAATAGAGTGGGCAACCTGAGGAATCTTGGCTCAGGATTGGGTTGATTAGATGCTCTGCTTAGAGCGGTAGGTATCGGGTTACTCGAGTTCCAGTTGATGATCGTCTTTGGTCACTTTAATTTTTAGTTTTTTATACTTACGTTTATTGGGATCAAGGGCTGAGTTTTTGATTTCATTTGCAAAACTTTGATCTTGCATCAGCTCTGTATAGGCTTTATAGCCAAGTAGGATTTGAGTCGGTTGAGAGCCATTTCTTATAAAATAATGGTCAATCATCGCATTTAGCTCAGCTAAAAGTACTGATTTACTCACTCTTATGTCCTTAACAATCTTTAGGCAAAGGGAGTATATGGTTAAAAAATTCTGCTGAATATAAAGTGAGCTTTTGATGATGAGATTGTCATAAAAGGTTAATAAATAAGGTGGATTTTAACTGTGATGTGGATAACTCAAGATCTATCAACAATCAATCAATATCTTCTCTAAATCTGCTACAATTGCGCCAATTTTGAATTACCACTTTTTCAGTTCAAGTACATATTTATAAATGTGTACATAACTGTGTACATATTGAAGATTTTCCCTATGTTTAAAGAGCAATTAGCTAAAGAAGTCGCAAGTCGCAGGACTTTTGCGATCATTTCCCACCCCGATGCGGGTAAGACCACCATGACAGAAAAACTGTTGTTATGGGGGAAGGCAATTCAGGTTGCTGGGATGGTAAAAAGCCGTAAGTCTGACCGTTCTGCCACATCTGACTGGATGGAAATGGAAAAAGAGCGTGGCATCTCGATTACCACGTCAGTGATGCAGTTTCCTTATAAAAAGCACACGATCAACTTGCTGGATACGCCGGGACATGAAGACTTCTCGGAAGATACATACCGTACCTTAACGGCGGTTGACTCTGCATTGATGGTGATCGACGGTGCAAAAGGTGTCGAAGAACGTACCATTAAATTGATGGAAGTGTGTCGTATGCGCGACACGCCAATCATTTCATTCGTGAACAAAATGGACCGTGAAATCCGTGAGCCATTAGAGTTACTGGATGAAATTGAAAATGTTCTAAACATCCGTTGTGTACCAATCACATGGCCATTGGGGATGGGACGTGACTTTGCAGGTGTCTATAACCTGCTTGAAGACAAGCTTTATGTCTATAAGGCTGGTTTTGGTTCAACCATTACCGATATCGATGTTCGTGATGGTTATGATCATCCAGATATCCGTGAAAAAGTGGGGGAGTTGGCATGGGCTTCTTTTGAAGAATCTCTTGAGCTGGTTCAAATGGCCAATGAACCACTAGACCGTGAATTATTCTTACAAGGCAAGCAAACGCCTGTGCTTTTTGGTACCGCATTGGGTAACTTCGCGGTTGACCATGTTTTGGATACCTTTATTAACTGGGCACCAGAACCAAAAGCGCATCCAACCCAAGAACGTGTGGTTGAAGCGAAAGAAGAAGGTTTCACTGGCTTTGTCTTTAAGATTCAGGCCAATATGGACCCGAAACACCGTGACCGTATTGCCTTCATGCGTATTTGCTCAGGTAAATATGAAAAAGGCTTGAAAATGAATCATGTACGTATCGGTAAAGACGTGCGTATCAGTGATGCATTGACTTTCCTTGCGGGTGAACGTGAGCATCTGGAAGAAGCTTGGCCGGGTGATATCATTGGTTTGCACAACCACGGTACGATTCAGATTGGTGATACCTTTACCAGCGGTGAAAACTTACACTTTACGGGTATTCCACACTTCGCACCTGAAATGTTCCGCCGTGTACGTTTGAAAGATCCTTTGAAATCGAAGCAATTGCAAAAAGGTTTGAAAGAGTTATCTGAAGAAGGTGCAACACAGGTGTTTATGCCACAAATCAGTAATGACCTGATTGTTGGTGCAGTCGGTGTGTTACAGTTTGATGTGGTCGCATATCGCTTAAAAGAAGAATATAAGGTGGACTGTATTTATGAGCCTGTGAGTGTTCATACGGTACGCTGGATTCACTGTGATGATGACAAAATCCTGAATGAGTTTAAGAAAAAGGCGCATGATCAGCTTTCTGTTGATGGTGGCGGTCACCTAACTTATTTGGCACCAAGCCGTGTAAACTTGCAGTTGATGCAAGAACGTTGGCCTGATATCCAGTTCCGTAACACACGAGAACACTAA
Organism: Acinetobacter sp. YK3; assembly: GCF_001729365.1. Classification (NCBI taxonomy): domain Bacteria; kingdom Pseudomonadati; phylum Pseudomonadota; class Gammaproteobacteria; order Moraxellales; family Moraxellaceae; genus Acinetobacter; species Acinetobacter sp. YK3. The sequence continues at coordinate 29,915 of NZ_LZPJ01000077.1, read as the reverse complement.
ATTGCATAAAAACAGCTTCTAATTAGAGGCTGTTTTTAATTGAACGATCTAAAAATAAAGGATGATGAGATGAATGCTTTAAAACCACTTTTTGCTGTCAGTGTCTTGATTGGAATGATGGCTTTAACCGCATGTGATCATCCAGACAAAAATAAAGCCGATACTGCCGAAAGCAAACAGGCTGCGGCACCCGTCGAAAAAGCTGAAGTCTTGCCTTACTTAAATATGAAAGAGGCTAAGGCGGACTATGCTTTGCCATTTTGTGAAAAGAAAAACTGTATTGATGTCGATATCCAGACGGTAAAAACTCAGGATGAATGGCTAAATGCATGGATTGCAAAAAATCAGTCCAAAGTGATCCAGCAACAAATTGAACTGGATAAAAATCTGACCTTGCAACAAGCCATTAATGCCTATGTGAAAAAGTCAGATGAATGGCAGGACAAATATTCAAAAAATAAGGCTTATGAGCTGCACCTGAATACCCGAATCGCTTCACAGCGCAATCAATATGTACTGTTACAAGTTGGGGTCAATGCCCAGCAAGAAGATATGGCCGTGAAAGATCGCTTCTATTTCTTTGTTGCAGATCGTAAGTTGCAGAAGAGTCTCAGCGTACTAGATGTGATCCAGAAAGACCAGCAAAATGCATTAAACGAAATTGTTCAGGCGCATTATCAACAATGGATTACAAAACAATCTGCAGAAGTAAAAAAACAGGTACCAAAAAAACTGTATTGGGGACAGGCAGACTGGTTCTTTGACGGGGAAGGCATTGGCTTACATTATCGCGCCAATGAAATCAGTAAAGATGCCCCACAACTGGATATTTATTTAACCACTGAACAGACTCAAAAAATGCTCCAAGCTGAAATTTATCAACGCATGTTTTGATTCCGTTTAGAACAGCTTTTTTGAGTTTCGTATAGAAATTGCATGTGCTGCTAGCAGTTTTGCACTAACTTCGATAGCATTTAAAAATCTTGTGTAATAACAATGCTTATAGGTCTCAGATGAAAACATTTTATAAATATAGCGTTCTTGCATGTGCGGTTTTGCTTGCAGCATGCCAGCCGAAATCAGAGCCAAAAGAATCACAGGATAAGCCGCAAAATCCACCTGCGGTACAGCAACAGGCTGAACCTGTTTTACAAGGGGAAACGGTTAAGATTCAGGTGAAATTACCTGAATGCAAAGGTAATACCTGCCCAGACTTTACTGTTGAACGCTTGCAAAGTAATTTCCCATTTATCGATCAATTACTGGATCAACAAATTCTTAACCAGCTTGGTCGGATTTTAGAGGTAGTTGATGCAGATACACCTGCGGCTTCAACACCCAAAAACACTGAATCTAAATCAGATCTGGACAGTCAGGCGCAGTTATATGCAGATTCATTTGTCAAAATTGATGAAGAGCTGAAAGCCTTAAGTAGTAGTCATCAAATCAGCTTAATGATCAAGCCGAAGATCTTACAGCCAAAAGGTAAGCTGGCAACAGTGGTGCTCAATAGCAGCAGTTATTTAGGTGGGGCACATGGTGCAACCTCACAACGTTATTACAACTTTGATTTGGCAAATCAGAAACAGGTTCAGTTGCATGATCTGTTATTGCCAAAACAAAAAGCGACTTTAGACAAGCTGGCACATGAAGCATTTAAAACATGGATTGTGGATTCAAAGCTGGCTACTGATCCTAAAGAATATGAGCAGGCTTGGCCATTTCAGTTGACAGATAATTTCTTATTGGGCGAACAGGGCTTGATCCTGCAATATGGTGAATATGACATTGGCCCTTATGTGGTGGGTTTACCGCGTTTGGTGATTCCATTTAGTGAATTACAAGGGGTATTAAAACCTGAATATTTACCAAAAGTGGACGTACCAGCTGCATCTACACCTGTCGCAAATGAGAAAAAGTAAGCGCTGATGCAACTGTTCGATACCCATACCCATTTTGATGTTGCCGATTTCGATCATGATCGGCAACATCTGGCTGAGCAGGCCAAACGGGTTGGGGTCGATGCATTGGTATTAATCGGATTTCTACAATCACGATTTAATGACCTGATCCAGACACATCAGCAATTACAAAGCTGGGAGAATGTGCCGCAGTCTTATCTTGCTCCTGGATTACATCCATTTTATATCGAGCAGCATCAGCCAGAACATTTAGAAAGCTTAGAACAGATTTTGCAGCAGCATGACTGTGTGGCAGTGGGTGAAATTGGTCTGGATACTTTTTTAAAAGAACATAAACAGCCAGAATTATTTAGCAAACAACAGCATTATTTTATTGAGCAATTGCAACTCGCCAAGCAATATCAGAAACCGGTGTTATTACATATCCGTAAAGCGCATGCTGATACGATTGCAATTTTAAAAACTCAAAAATTCAAATTGGGTGGGATTGCGCATGCCTTCAGCGGCGGTGTTGAAGAAGCCAAAGCCATGATCAAGCTGGGTTTTAAAATCGGCATCACAGGGCAAATTACCAATCCAAATGCCAAAAAACTACATCAGGTGGTTCATGCCATTGGTTCGGAACATCTGGTCATTGAAACCGATTGTCCAGATATGACGCCGTTGTGCTGCCAGACTTCAACTGAACATCGAACCCGCAATACACCTGTTAATTTACCTTATGTTTTAGACAGTCTGGCGCAAATACTTGAGCGACCTCAAGCACAACTTGCCCAGCAACTTTGGCAAAACTCATGTGCCGCCTTACATCTCGGATCACAATAATAATCCCGTTAAAAATAAGGTAACTAAAAGGGAACACATCCTTTTTTAAACAGGGGTACATTAAAGAAAGAACTTCATAATAAACAATCAGCCAATACTGGGAGGGTAACCTTATGGCCAGATATAGCAAAATCAATAGTTTCAATGCATTACAAACACTAACTGTCGGTTCGAAATCCTATCAAATTTTTAACCTCACCCGAGCCGCACAGACACTGGGTAATATTGACCGCTTACCCAAATCACTCAAGGTTTTGCTAGAAAATTTACTGCGCTTTGAAGATGGAAAAAGTGTAAAAGTTGAGCATATTCAGGCGCTGGTAGACTGGCAGAAAAGCAAACGCTCCGATCAGGAAATTCAATATCGTCCTGCTCGTGTATTGATGCAGGATTTTACTGGTGTTCCTGCCGTCGTTGATTTGGCTGCCATGCGTGCAGCAATGGCACAAGCAGGAGGGGATCCGAACCGTATTAACCCGCTTTCGCCAGTGGATCTGGTTATTGACCATTCCGTAATGGTGGATTATTTCGCCAATGATCAGGCCTTTGCCGAGAACGTTGAAATTGAAATGCAGCGTAATGGTGAGCGCTACCAATTCCTGCGTTGGGGACAGTCTGCATTTAATAACTTTAGTGTGGTTCCACCAGGTACAGGGATTTGCCATCAGGTCAATCTGGAGTATCTTGCGCAAGCGGTGTGGCTGGGAGAAGATGAAGGGCAAAACTTTGCTTTTCCAGATACCTTGGTTGGCACAGATTCACATACCACCATGATTAATGGATTGGGTGTACTTGGTTGGGGTGTGGGTGGGATTGAAGCTGAAGCGGCAATGCTGGGACAGCCTGTATCGATGTTGATTCCAGAAGTAATTGGTTTCAAATTGACGGGTAAATTGAATGAAGGCATTACTGCAACCGATCTGGTATTGACCATTACCCAGATGCTACGTCAAAAAGGTGTAGTGGGTAAATTTGTTGAATTCTATGGGGATGGTCTGGCTGATTTACCGTTGGCAGACCGTGCCACGATTGCCAATATGGCACCAGAGTATGGTGCGACCTGTGGTTTCTTCCCAATCGATGAAGTCACACTCGGCTATTTAGCTCTGACAGGTCGCCAGCAAGAACGTATTGATTTGGTGGAAGCGTATAGTAAAGCTCAGGGGCTGTGGCGTAATGCAGGCGATGAGCCTGTTTTTACCGACACTTTGAGTCTGGATATGGGCACGGTGCAAGCCAGTCTGGCAGGGCCGAAACGTCCTCAAGATCGGGTGTTGTTGTCTGATGTACCAAAAACCTTTAATGCCTTAATGGAGCTGAACCTGAAACCCGCCAAAGAAGCCAAAGAGCGTCTGGAAAATGAAGGCGGTGGCGGTACGGCAGTAGAGGCCAAGAAAGCCAATCTTGCGCATGAAGAACCTTCTTGTACCATTGATGGAAAATCTTATCCTTTAAATGATGGTGATGTCGTCATTTCTGCGATCACCTCTTGTACCAATACCTCAAACCCAAGCGTGATGCTGGCTGCGGGTTTACTGGCTAAAAAAGCGATTGAGAAAGGCTTGCAGCGTAAACCTTGGGTCAAAAGCTCACTTGCGCCAGGCTCTAAAGTGGTGACGGATTATCTGGCAGCAGCTGGTTTAACGCCTTATCTGGATCAATTGGGCTATAACCTGGTGGGTTATGGGTGTACCACCTGTATCGGCAACTCGGGGCCGTTACCTGAACCGATTGAAGCAGCTATTCAATGTCATGACTTAAATGTGGCATCGGTACTTTCAGGAAACCGTAACTTTGAAGGGCGTGTGCATCCATTGGTGAAAACCAACTGGTTAGCATCGCCACCATTAGTCGTTGCTTATGGCCTAACAGGCAATATCCGTACTGATTTAACCACTCAGCCGATTGGACAAGGCAAAGATGGGCAAGATGTTTATCTCAAAGATATTTGGCCAAGCCAATCTGAAATTGATGCGGTATTACAGAAAGTGAATACCGACATGTTCCATAAAGAATATGCTGCGGTCTTTGATGGAGATGCGACATGGCAAGCGATCCAGATTCCACAGAGCCAGACTTATGCTTGGCAAAACAACTCAACCTATATTCGCCATCCTCCATTTTTTGAGGAAATTAACCAGCCGCCGAAAGCCATCCGCAATATTGAACAGGCGAATATTCTGGCTGTGCTGGGAGACTCGGTTACAACGGACCATATCTCACCTGCGGGTAATATCAAGAAAGATAGTCCTGCTGGACGTTATTTACAGGATCAGGGCGTTGAGCCGAAAGACTTTAACTCTTATGGATCACGACGTGGTAACCATGAAGTGATGATGCGCGGTACCTTTGCCAATATCCGGATTAAAAATGAGATGCTTGGGGGAGAAGAGGGCGGTAATACGCTTTATATCCCAACAGGCGAAAAGATGGCGATTTATGATGCCGCTATGCGTTATCAGCAGCAGCAAACACCATTGATCATTATTGCCGGTAAGGAATATGGTACGGGTTCTTCACGGGATTGGGCTGCCAAAGGAACCAACCTACTTGGCGTTAAAGCCGTTATCGCAGAAAGTTTTGAACGGATCCACCGCTCGAATCTGGTGGGAATGGGCGTGTTGCCATTGCAATTTGTAGATGGACAAACTCGTCAATCCTTAAACTTAACTGGGCATGAAGTTATTTCTATTCATGGCTTGTCCGATGATATCCAACCGCATCAGACACTCGATGTTGAAGTGGTTCGGGAAGATGGCAGTCAGGCCAAATTTAAAGTGCTCTGTCGAATCGATACCTTGAATGAGGTGGAGTACTTTAAGGCAGGCGGTATCTTGCATTATGTATTACGCAATTTAATTGCTGCTTAGTTTGATATGGCCCTGTAAATTTACAGGGCTTTTTTCACATCAAATTTAGCTAAATCTGAATAACTTCTTTAAGCTAAAGTTCTGCTTTAACGACCAAACACCCCATCGATTAAAATATAGTGAGTCCTTCTCGAAGAAATCACTTGATTCTTTTCTATGAAGTTTTAATACTTCAGCGCCTTCTTCTACAGAAAAAGTTTGTTTCTCTAAAAGTGTTGGGTTTTCTATAAGGAGATAGAGTAAAAACTGATTCAAAATATATGAGGCATGTTCTACTTTTAAATCTATACATCCATCAGATTTTCCAAATTGATGCATGCCACAAGAATAAAGGGAGTCCTGATCATAAACAGTTGGAATAAATGCTTTATATAAATCAAATAGATTCTCTGTATCGAACTTTAGCCAATCAGATCGAAGATGAGTTATTCCAGATGTTTCAATTTTAATGGCTAAGCCACCCGCTTTGAGTAGAGCCTGACCCAATAATAAAGCTTGTTGTGCTAACGCTATTGATCCAGCTTCGCAAATCACATAAATGACCATATGATGTTGTTCGATTTCTTGTAATTCTCGCTCTGAAAAACGATTCATACTCTGCTGCCTAAATACCTGACTGACGTTAGGATCATTTTGATATTCTTCAATTTCAGCAAAATAATCACTGGTTAAAGATTTAATAATTACGCCTGCATAAATATATCCTGTGTCATGAGTAAGGAGAGCATGTAATAAGTCTTGATGATTTTTCCAGATACCAGGAATACATAGGATAATATTTTGTTGATCTTGTTTATTCATAATCATATTTTCGAATGAATTATTTTTTTAATCATACAATAATACTTGCTAGTTTCCTTTTTTATTTACGATGCAATGGATTCTAATAACTTGAGTTAGGTTGTTGGGCTAGTTACTTTTTTAATAAAATCTCTTTTGTATTAAGTTCTTATACTAAGATATAGCTAGGAGAGGATTAATCTCTAAAATAAGAGTTAAAAAATGAAAGGTTAATTTCCTTATTTTTTTGTTTAAATTTTAGCGGTTCAGAGTTAAGGTGTTTTTAATTAATCATTAAGGATGATGGCTTTGAATCAGCTGCCACGATATGTTTATTATTTATTGGTTGCACAAGCATTTAATTTAATTGCAGCAGTATTATCAGTAACGGTTTCAGCGATTGTGGGTTTAAAACTTGCACCCACACAGGCCTTGGCGACAGTGCCCTATGGTTTGCAGTTTTTAGCGATATTAATGACCACCTTTATCTTTTCATTTTTAATGAAAAAGCTAGGGCGACATCTGGTGTTTCAGTTGGGATGCATTTGTCTGCTTTTGGCAGGTGTGTTTGGTTATCTTGCCTTACAGACTGAACAGTTTTATTTATTGTGTCTCAGTCATTTTTCACTTGGTTTATTCATTTCTACAGCTAACTTTTACCGCTTTGCTGCCTCGGATCGTCTGTCATCGGATTTAATCCCAAAAGCGACGGCGATGGTTATTTCTGGTGGTGTGGTTGCCGCTGTGATTGCACCGATGTTAGCGATTCAGTTTCAACAGGTACAAGGCTTACCTGATTTTACTGCGATCTATTTAATTTTCAGTGTACTGGCTGTGTTGTTATCGCCAATTTTGTATTTATGGAATCAGAAATTTAAATTACAGCAGGCACAGCAAGTTGTGGTGGATTCGATACAGCGCGCTAAATTACCGATTAATCTGATTATCTCGGCTGTGATCAGTGGGGCATTTGCCTATTATGTGATGAATGTCATGATGATTATGTCTTCTTTACATTTAAAGGAGCATCATTCATTTCATTACGCTTCGATCTCTATCCAACTCCATGTCTTGGCTATGTTTATACCTTCTTTCTTTGTATCTAAGCTGATTCAACGCTGGGGAACACATCGCACGATCTATGCGGGTTTTATTTTACTGATGTTGTCCTCTTTGATTCCAATGCTTGGACAAGAGGGGCTTTATATTAATGCTGCCCTGATTGTGTTGGGGGTGGGCTGGAACTTTGCATATTCTGGTGCATCTACCTTATTAGCTGGATTAAATGAACAGCAAAAGCATCGTGTACAAGGTATGAATGAAACAATCATTGCCTTATGCGCAACTTTAGGCGCTTTTCTGCCAGCACCGATTTTGACTCAGTTGGGCTGGGTGAATGCCAATCTGCTGGCGCTATTGTTGAGTGCTGCTATTTTTGTGGTCTTGCTGATGTTAAGCCGACGCCACCAATTCACGGGCAAAGTCTCATCTTCCTAACCCAAACCGCGTGAAACACGTTAAAATAGTGCTTTGCTGAAATATATAGATCACCACTGTTATGACCGATGTACCTGTAAATGATGAATATGACCGCCGTTTTGCTGGTGTTGCCAAAATTTATGGAGAAAGTGCATTTGCTCATTATGAGCAAAGCCATGTCATGGTCATCGGGATTGGTGGTGTAGGAAGTTGGGCAGTTGAAGCACTGGCACGTACGGGAATTGGTGAGCTCACTCTGGTGGATATGGATGTCGTGGCAGCATCGAATATTAACCGTCAATTGCCTGCAATGAGTTCGACACTGGGACAAGAGAAAATTGAAGTGATGGCTGAACGTTGCCGTCAGATTAATCCACGCATGAAAGTGAATGTGATTGATGACTATCTCACACCAGAAAATGTCAAAGAAATATTAGATCCAGTTCCGACGATTATTTTAGATTGTATTGATGACGTCAAAGCCAAGCTTGCCTTGATGTTGCATTGTCGCTTTAACAAGATTCCCTTGATTGTTTCGGGCGGTGCAGGTGGTAAGCTGGACCCACTGAAAATTCGTGTCGCAGATTTGTCGAAGACCGAGCAAGATCCGATGTTGGCAAAGTTGCGTACTCAACTTCGTTCAATGGGGATTTGTAAAAAGCCAAAAGAGAAATTTGGTATCACTTGCGTTTATTCGATCGATAATCCATTTTCGAGCGCAGAGGTGTGTCCAAGTGCGGGTCTACGTTGTGGTGGCTATGGTTCTGCAGTGGTGGTGACATCAAGCTTTGCGATGGTTGCCGTTGCGGAAGTCCTGAAAAAACTGGATAAGCTCAGGACTTAAATCTTCTGAACGATTAAGCTTGTGGATATTGCGGTGCTAAGCGGTAATAGCTGTAAGTGACATTTGGATCTTTATAAACGTCATAGCTGCGTTGCTTATAGTCAGACACCCATTGTGAACCTGTGAAGCCTGCAATATGGCCGTAACGATGTTTTTTGGTGCGGTGAATAATATAAATATCACCTGGCTGAGGGTTGTTAAAATCAGGCGTAATTTGTTGATAGCCGATTTGTTTTAAGGTGCCACCCCAGTCTGAAGCTGCGACAGGGTGTTGTACGATTTTAGCCCCTGCAGATTGTAAAGCGATTCTGACGAATTTGGCACATTGAGATGAGCTGCGATACGATGCTCTTTTAGCGAGCTTTTGAGAGAATTTATCTACATCAATCCCTGCTATTGATGGGGGCTTCGGCATTTCTCGATAAGGAATAACCACCTGTTGCGAGGGTGGGTGAATCATACTGTGATCAACTGAAGGTACATCATAAATCATTGTGAATCTCTACCGCATTTTCAAAACAACTGAACGTGTGCCAGAATCTATTACGCGGCACATAGTAAGCGATAAAACTCAAAAAAACCAAAATGTAATGTAATAATATAACAATTTTTGCGATTTATAATGAAATCTTAATGAAGATTTTTTGAAGATTACCTTAATTATAAGGAAGTTAAGTTCGACCTCAGAAAAAATTTCAGATTTGTAAAATCATATTTCACAGTGTGATTAAGTTGGCATTTTTTAAAGCATCAATCAGGATTGATGCTCTTTAAGGTAGTCTTCGGTACGTTGCATGGCGGCCTGAATATTTTGAATGGCATTTTCAATATCACCAATGGTTTTTGCATTGCCACCACTGAGCGCCTGACGCCATTTTCTTGCACCAGGCAAGTTCTGGAATAGACCTAAAATATGGCGTGTGATAATGGATAATGGTGCACCCTCTGCAACACGTTGATGAATGTACGGCATCATCTGTTGCATGATTTCGAAACGATCAGGCGCCTCTAGATTCCAGAGTTGTCCCATTTCTGCGAGCAAGTACGGGTTGTGATAGGCTTCACGGCCAATCATCACCCCATCAACATGCTGTAAATGTTGTTGGGTTTCTTCAAAGGTTTTAATGCCGCCATTGATTTCAATGGTCAGGTGAGGACGTTCCAGTTTCAGGCGATACACATCTTCATAACGTAAAGGGGGTACATCACGGTTTTCTTTCGGTGAGAGACCTTGCAAGATCGCAATACGCGCATGCACGATAAAATGTGTACAACCCGTTGCCGCTACAGTATCAACAAAATGCAGCATTTCTTCATAAGACTGCATGTCATCAATTCCGATACGATGTTTGACCGTCACAGGAATCGATACGGCTTTTTGCATGCTATGAATACATTCGGCGACCAGATTAGGTTCCGCCATTAAGCATGCACCAATTTTATTATTCTGAACGCGATCACTTGGACAGCCGACATTTAAGTTGACTTCATCATAACCCCAGTCCTCTGCCATTTTGGTACAGGTTGCGAGTTCTTGTGGATTTGAACCACCTAGCTGTAACACGATTGGGTGTTCTTCTTTGTTGAAGTCAAGATGACGATTGGCGCCGCCGTAAATAATCGCACCCGTTGTCACCATTTCGGTATAGAGCACTACATTGGGATTAAACAGGCGTGCAAAGAAACGATAGTCTTTTGTTGTCCAATCCATCATTGGCGCAACGGAAATACGTGGCTTTAATGATTCTAGTGATTGCATAAAGGGCTCTCGGATGTGGACAAGAAAAGAAAGGGCAGCATTATACGAGTTTTAAGAAAATTTCACCAATGCTCATCCCGATCACTTCAATTTTTAAGCATCAACAGGAAGATTCAAGACGCTATAATCTTGTTTTGCTTGGTCGCAAGATAATCGATAAAACTAAATAGCATGCAGGCAAAGACCAGACTGAAGCCTGCCAGACAGGTTGCACTCCAGCCGCCATGATTCCATGCAAAAATCCCCAAAGCTGAACCGCCAGCGCCGCCAGTGAAGTAGGCTGTCATATAAATGGCATTAATCCGTGATTTGGCATCGGGACGTAAACGGAAAATAATACTCTGGTTACTGGTATGGACTAATGCTAAAGCTAACTGGATCAATGCAAAACCAAGAATATAACTCACTAAAGCCGTTTGACCGAAATAGAAAAATATCCAGCTGAGAATGAATAAGGCACAACCGATCCAAGTCAGTCGGCTGGTATAGCCCTGATCTGCATATTTACCAATATATTGGGTAGAAAGCGCCCCAAAAATACCGACCAGCGGCACCATACCAATCAGCAGATCTTGTAGATGATGGGCTGACGTCAATAATAGGGCGATGGTTGAATATAAAATACTAACTGCTGCAAAGGCAAAACCACCCGCAAGTGCGCGTAACAACAAGCGCTTTTCCTGTTTAAGCAGTTGTGCCATGGAGACAAAAACCTGACCATAATTCAGCTTCATACGCATGACATACGGTAGACGGCTTTTTAAGGCATAGGCCAGAATCAGCATTAGAATGCCACTCACCACATAGATGACTTTCCAGTGAAACAGGTTGGAAAACAAGCCTGCGAGACTGGTTGAAAGCAAGATACCGACCAGTAAACCACTCATTAAAAAGCCAATCACTTCTCCTGTTTTTTCAGGTTTTACTGTCATGGTCGCAAGAGGAATTAGTACTTGAGCTGCTACTGAAAATAGACCCGCCATCACTGTGCCAAGCCATAACATAGGTAAATTTACTGAAAAGGCACTGATGAATAAGCCAATAGCACATAACCCCATGAGTAAAGGAATAAATCGGGTTTTATTGACCACATCGCCCATTGGAACAATGAACAAAAGACCGAGTGCATACGACACTTGAGCAAAGGTTACGGTCAGGGCAGCTTGACCTTCGGTAACAGAAAAGTATTGTTGAATCGAATGGATCAAAGGCTGACTATAATAGTTGGCACCCGCACATAAACCGCACGCTGCCGCCATAAACCAAAGTAAAGTTTTATTTTGACTGATATCTTCTTGGGGGATAGACATAGGATTCTCTATTCTGATTTATGCGGTATAAGCGGTGGCTTCGATTTCGACTTGCATGTTTTCTAGGGCTAGCGCAGGTACAGGAATCAGGGTGCAGGCTGGAAATGCTTGATCTTTCCATAAGCTTTGCATGATCGCTACCAGCGTCTGAAGCTTATCAGCATCATGATCGACGACCAGAATACGTAGCACCGCAATATCTGACAGTTGCGCTTGGGCTGAAGCTAATGCCTGCTGAATATTATAGAAGACTTGTTGTACCTGTTGGTCAAAATATTCAGAAAGCTCGCCATTTTTATTTTCTCCACCCTGACCTGCAATATGAATAATACGCATATTGGGCTTTACAATCGCAACATGACTATAGCCATTGCTACGCGGATCATAGAGCGCATCGGGATTGATCAGTTGAAATGCATCTGTATGGGGCTGATTCATGGCTAAAACTCATTCTGGTTGCTGTGGTATGTTAGTATCAAAGCTCAAGTTAACTAGAGGTCAAGCAAATTTTGAAAGAACAATTACAGACTTGGCTGAGTATTGGCGAACTGGCGAAAAGAAGTGGTGTTTCAGTTCCAACCATTCGTTTTTATGAAGAAAAAGAATTAATTTGGGGCACGCGGACAGCAGGCAATCAACGCCGTTATCAACGGGCCATGTTGAGAAGGATTGCAATTATTAAAGCAGCCCAGCAAGTTGGGATTAGCTTGCAACAGATTAAAGAGACCTTTGCGACCCTACCTAAGCAGCAAGTTGCCACAAAAAAAGATTGGCAAATCATGTCACAACAATGGCAGGGACAGCTTGATCAGCAAATTATGATGTTGCTACAGCTACGTCAACAACTGGATCAATGTATTGGCTGTGGCTGCCTGTCTTTGGAGCAATGTCCGCTAAGAAACCCAGAAGATTGTCTCGCAGAAGAGGCGATGGGGGCACATTTTCAGGAAATTTTACTGTTGCTGAACCAGAATGATGAAGCAGATCATTTAACTGTCTAATTTTTGCACCAATACTGTGCAAAAATGCGGCTTTTGCTAGACAAAACGATACAAATATCACTTGAAAAAATGACTACTCAAGTTTTTACATTTCTTTTTGGTTTTTCTGAGGGTTCTTATCAATTCAATTCAGATTTATTGATAAGGGAATTTGTCATTTCATCATAAGTTATCCAGCAAGTATTGTTGATACATTCATAAAGAAGTCGCCGAAACGACCAAGAGAAAACGGAGATAAGCCAATCCCACTCTCTACTGGCATGTCTATGATGCTGATTCAACCCATTATTTTTGAACAACCAGAATAAAGAGCAAAGCGCTATAAATGGAACTTGGTTCAAGGCTGTTCAAGATAAGGATGATGTGTGGATTTGTTGAATAAATACAGCGTAGACATGCCTTTTAATAGGAAATATTGCGCTTAAAACTGAACAGATGATGATTAATACTGATCAAAATTTCATATTGAGAATATATGAGTGGAGAGGTTTGCTTTACAAAAAGTCAAACATGCTGAGCATACAAGTTTTCAATATAAATGTGAATCATCAGTTCAAAATATGGGTATTTATTAAATAAATATTGGGTGGAAATTTAAAAAACTTCCATTAGAATCCAAATTTCTACAAAGAATACTCCTGGGGGAAACATTGCTATTTGCGATGTTTACTTAAGAAAAACTAGCTTGAGGGACGCTCATGCAGATCGGAATCCCAACCGAAACTGTCGCTGGTGAAAGTCGTGTAGCGGCTACACCGGAAACAGTAAAGAAGTTGATTAACGCAGGTCATAGCGTTGTCATTGAACGTGGTGCTGGTGTTAAAGCTGCGTATATTGACAGTGCTTATGAACAAGTTGGCGCAACCATTACGGACGATGCATATACAGGCAGCCAAATTATTTTGAAGGTACGTGCCCCTAAAGGCGATGAAATTCAAAAACTTGCGGCGAATACGACTGTGGTTGCAATGTTTGACCCTTACCGCAATCCAGAATTAGACCAGTTTGCTACTCAGCAAGTGTCTGCTTTTGCTTTAGAACTGCTTCCACGTACGCTTTCACGCGCACAAAACATGGATGTACTTTCTTCTCAGGCAAACTTGGCAGGCTATAAGTCTGTATTGTTAGCAGCGGCTGAATATCAACGTATGTTCCCAATGTTAATGACGGCAGCAGGTACAGTAAAACCTGCACGTGTTGTGATTATGGGTGTTGGTGTTGCTGGTCTTCAGGCGATTGCAACTGCGAAACGTTTGGGTGCTGTTGTGGAAGCAACAGACTTACGTCCGACCGCAAAAGAGCAAGTTGAATCTTTAGGCGGCAAATGGCTAGACGTGCCAATGTCCGATGAAGAAAAGCAACGTGCTGCTGAAGCTGCGAAAAGCGGTTATGGTTGGCAGCCGGGTGAGCAATACATCAAAGATCAAGCTGCGATTGTCGATAAAGCGGTATCAAATGCTGACATCGTAATCACTACTGCATTGATTCCAGGTCGTAATGCTCCGCGTTTAATTAAAGCTGAAACCGTTGCCAAAATGAAACCGGGTTCTGTCATTTTAGATATGGCAGTTGAGACGGGTGGTAACGTTGAAGGTTCTAAAGAAGGCGAAACTGTAACAACTGAAAATGGCGTGAAAATTTTGGGTATTCCAAACATTCCTGGCACGGTTGCAACAGAAGCATCGGCATTGTATGCGCGTAACGTTTTTAACTTCCTTGAGACATTATTCGACAAAGAGAAAGGCTTTGCGATTAATCAGGAAGATGAAATCCAGAAAGCGTTACTTGTGGCACATGGCGGTCAAGTACTGCTCAAGCGCGGTTAAGGAGAGTTCTCATGGTTGAAACGATTACAATTTTCGTCCTTGCCATCTTCGTAGGTTATTACGTGGTGTGGGGCGTAACACCTGCATTGCATACACCTTTAATGGCGGTAACCAACGCGTTGTCTTCAATTATTGTGGTTGGCGCGATGATCCAGACCGTGGGTATGCCTGCGATTGGTGTTGATGCAAATGTTGCATTCCAAAGTGTCAATGTGGTGAGTGTGCTTGGTGCGATTGCTGTGTTCTTGGCAAGCATTAACATCTTCGGTGGCTTCGCTGTAACTGCTCGTATGCTTGAAATGTTCAAGCCGAAGCAAAAGAAAAAAGAGGGCTAAGCGATGGAATTCATTCGAGACTATGCGGATTGGTTCTACCTGATTGGTGCTGTCCTCTTTATCTTAACCTTACGTGGTTTGTCTGGCCCTAAGACTGCAATTGCGGGTAACCGTTACGGTATGATCGCAATGGCGATTGCTGTTGTGACGACTTTCTTTGTTGCTGAACATCCAGTGGTATGGATGATTGGCGGTGCAATGGTGTTAGGTGCTGTTGTTGGTATCGCACGTGCGAAAACTGTTCCAATGACACAAATGCCTGAAACTGTAGCATTGATGCACTCTTTGGTCGGTTTGGCTGCGGTATTGATTGCGATTGCTGCGATCTTGCATAACAACCAGCTCACTGCATTGTTTGCGCAAAATGAAGCTGCTTTAACGGCTGCGGGTGTTCAACATGCACATATGAGTTCAGTTCATTTATTTGAATTGTTCGTAGGCTGCTTCGTTGGTGCGATTACATTCACTGCATCTGTATTTGCTTACGGTAAATTGGCTGCAAAGAAATGGGCAAAAACAATCTCTGGTGCATGGGTTAAACCTGTTCAGGCCATCATCTTTATTGCAATGCTGGCGTGTGGTTTCTACTTCTTTACCACAGGCAACATGACTGCGTTCTGGGCAATGACAGCACTTGCACTTGCATTTGGCTGGGTATGGATTGCGCCAGTGGGTGGTGGTGATATGCCAGTTGTGGTGTCACTGTTGAACTCATTCTCTGGTTGGGCAGCGGCAGGTATTGGTTTCACACTTGAAAACAATATGTTGATCGTTGCGGGTTCACTGGTTGGTTCTTCTGGTGCGATTCTTTCCTACATCATGTGTAAGGCGATGAACCGTTCAATCATCAACGTATTGTTTGGTGGTGCAATGGGCGGTGCAGCAGTTGCGTCAGCAGACAAGGGTGAGCAAGCTCAACGTAACCACCGTTCTGGTTCAGCAGATGATGCAGGCTTCCTGATGTCAAATGCAGACAGCGTTGTGATTGTACCGGGTTACGGTATGGCACAAGGTCGTGCACAGAATGCTGTTAAAGAGTTATGTGAAATCTTGAAAGAGCAGGGTGTAAAAGTTCGCTTTGCGATTCACCCAGTTGCGGGCCGTATGCCTGGTCACATGAACGTATTGTTGGCAGAAGCAGATGTTGCGTATGAAGACATCTTGGAAATGGATGAGATCAACTCAGACTTCCCTGCAACAGACGTGGTGCTTGTGATTGGTGCGAACGACGTTGTGAACCCTGCAGCGAAAGATGATCCAAGTTCACCAATTTACGGTATGCCGATCCTTGAAGCGCATAAAGCACGTACCATCATGGTGATCAAACGCTCTATGGCAACAGGTTATGCTGGCCTAGACAATGACTTGTTCTACAATGAAAAAACCATGATGATCTTTGGTGATGCCAAGAAAGTTGTGGAAGATATGACGAAAGCAATTAATGGTGGTGGTCACTAATCTGACCTCAATCAAGATTGTAAAAGCCACCCTTGGGTGGCTTTTTTTTATTTGAAGTTATTTTTGTTTAAATAAACTTTTCAACAAGGTTCATAGACTGTTGATATAGGTCACGTGCCAGTTGCTGATTTTTGGCATGTGAAGATTTCCAGTCAGGCATATGCGCACTGACATATTCTCCATTGCGTTTTGCCCATTCATCTCCAATCGCCATTTGGCTGATCAGTTTTGCAGGAACAGAGGTGGGTACTAAGCCGAGTTTCATTGCTGCATAAACAGGTTTAGGTAGGTCGCGATAAATATCAGAGGCAACCCCACCAGGGTGTAAGGCATTGTTGGTGATTGAGCTGTCTGCTAATTGTTCTGCTAGGGCATTACTCAGCAATAAATTGGCAAGCTTGGATTGCCCATAATAAAACAAAGGGTTGTAAAAACCTTCTGCGCGGAATTTATTCGGTTTGATTGAACCTGCCCAGTGTGCAATCGAGGCTAAATGGACAATCCGTGCTTGAGGAGATTGTTTTAAAACAGGAAGCAGTTTTTGCGTCAATAAAAAATGACCCAGATAATTGACACCAAATTGTTGCTCGAAGCCATCGGCTGTCAGCTGTTTGGTCTGGGCAAATAAGCCCGCATTGTTGATCAACACATCCAGCTTACCGTAACGATCTGCGATTTCATCGGCTGCTTTTCGGGTAAATTCAAGGCTGTTGAGGTCGAGGGAGATAAGATCGACTTGTCCTTGGTCGAGTGCGCGTAACTTGCTTTGTGCTTCTTGCGCCTTTTGTGGGTTTCTGCATGCGAGAATCACGTGTTGCTCTTGTTTAACCAACTGTTCTGCCGTGGCAAAACCAATGCCAGTATTGGCACCTGTAATCAGTATTTTCACTTCCTGTACTCCAGTTATGCTATTTATTGGTGGGATTGCAAGAATCTGTATAGTGCTAGAATTTTGACAATTTGTCATGTCAAAATTAGTTGTGGGTGATAACTGGTATTTGCTGGTCCTTAAGATGGCAAAGATATTGTTTTTTGGGATTATATTTTTTGATGAGTTTCAGAATTGAATGTTAATCGAAATAAGTACTCTCAGGTAGTTCTTGTCGTAACTCAAAAAATTGGTGGATTTGTGTTTCTGTAACACGAGCTGTCGAAATAGGAGGTAATTCATTTCTACCAAAGAATCCAACTTCAGATGTTTCAATACTTGGTTTTAACTCACCTCCAATGAGTTCACACCAAAAGAAAGCCTTATAGACATGTAAAAACATGGCTGGATGAGGATGTTTTCTTCGATCCGTCAGTGCGAGAAGTCTTGTTGCTTTAACTTCTAATCCTGTTTCCTCTAACACTTCTTTTTCAGCATTCTCAGCTGCTGAATAGCCAATATCAGCCCAGCCGCCCGGAATAGACCATAAGCCATCTTGTGTTTCTTTGGCTAATAAGAGTTTATTGTCTTTAAATACAACTGCACGTACATCTATTTTAGGTGTTGCATATCCGACATCTTGAAGCACATCTTTAATAAAGTCTTGAGTGTCAATTTCTTTTAAATCAATTAACGTGCGGACATAACTGATAATTTGGTCATAACGTTCTTTGTCATAGACATCTTTTGAGTAGTACAAACCTGTTTGCGCGAGTCCAGTAATTTTGTTAAGCGTTTCAATCCATTCAGTTGAATCTTTCATATGGTTTTAGATTTAATGGGTGATGGGTGTATTTATACTAGCATTGTTGTGTTGATTGGCAATCAGAAGAAAGCTTTGTGAAACTGAAGAAGGGAATAATAAAAACTGTGTGAAAGAGATTCTCGTGGGTGATCTAAATATAAAAAAAGCGACCGATTCGGTCGCTTTTTTGGAGAGCTTTACGCTACAGATTCGGGTGCACGCCATAAGCTTTCTAGGTCATAGAACTTACGCGCGGTTGGTAACATCACATGTACCACAACGAAACCGAGATCGATTAAGATCCATTCAGCATCGCGTTCACCTTCGACACCGATTGGGCGGAAACCTGCTTTACGTGCTTCATCAGCAACATTATCTGCAAGGGCTTTAACATGACGAGTCGACGTACCGCTTGCAATTACAATTGCATCGGCAACATTGCTGATCGTACTTACGTCAAGTTCAAGAATATCTTTGGCTTTTACATCAGTGAGAGCTTCATGTACAACTTTAAGGCAAGCCTGTACATCTTTGTTCGCTGTTTTGATTTTTAGGTCGTGAGAATTAGAAGCGCTGGGCGATGGTTCTAAATTCATAGAGGGTATATTTTCCTGACAATTGCTCATTGTCAAATATACCGTTTTTCTCTAAAAAGTTCAAATTTTAGCAGTAACAGTTTATGTATTCACATCATTGGAAAAGTACTTCTTTTTCCATGCAAAAGATTGATCTGATTGGGTTTTTGGTCGATATTCCGCCGCAATGAGACCTCGATAGTCACTTTGTAGCAGCCAGTCAAAGATCTGTTTATACGGGATATTTCCTGTATCTGGCTCATGGCGGCCAGGGCAGTCGGCAAATTGGATATGTCCAATCTGGTGTAGATTTTCTTGTAGCCCAGCTAAAACATCTTCACCCATCATCGCCATATGGTAGCAGTCATATTGCATCTTTAAGGCAGGGTGGTGGACGGCCTCCAGCATTTCCTGACCTTGTGCAATGTTCTGGATCAAAAAGCGTGGCATATCGGTACCATTAATCATCTCAAAAACAGGCTCAATTCCTTGCTCGGTGAACATGTGGCAAGCAAGCTTCAAGTTGCTGGCCAGTGTATTCAGGCAAGGCAGCAGATCCGCATCCAGAGGTTGTTTACCAGCCAGAATATTAACGCGCGGCACATTGAGTGCATTGGCATAGCGAATTGCCAGTTCAAGTGCTTGATGGAATTCAATTTCACGGCCGGGAATCCCAGCTAGACCATTACCACCTTGCATCAGATCGCCAGCAGGAACATTGATCAGGCATAAAGAAAGATTATATTGTTCGAGTTGGGTGCGGATATCAATAATGTCTAATTCATAAGGAAATTGAATTTCAACCTGTTGAAATCCGTGTGCATGGGCTAAAGCAAAACGCTCAATTAAAGGGACTTCCGTAAAAATCATTGATAAATTGACTGCGAGATGGCTCATATTCTGACTCCCTGAATCAATAGACCCTGTTTATTGTTCTATAACTTTGATAATAGTAGCTAAATCCTTCTCGGCAAAGCCATTTTCTTGGTGGGCTTGTAACTGTAGTAGAGCTTTTTGTGCCACAGGTATCTTTAAGTTAAAACTTTGTGCGAGTTGTAGTGCATTGTTGAGATCTTTTGATAAAGTTTGCACTTTCCATTGCACAGGTTCAAAGGTATCAGTCGCCATACGAGGGGCAAGAATCTGGAACGGTTTTGAGTCGGCAAAGCCGCCTGCAAGGGCGGGTGCCAGTAGTGTGGTGTCTACGCCTGCCTGATCTGCCAGTGCTACCGCTTCAGCAATTAAAGTGCTATTGGCAGCCACAATCAGTTGATTGCAAATCTTGGTGGCCTGACCTGTGCCAGATTCACCCATACGGGTCACCCGCTGAGAAAGAACTTGATAAATTGGATCAAGTTGCTGGATGGCTGCTGCATCTCCCCCTGCAAAAATGACTAAGGTTCCTTGTTCAGCGCCCATGGTTCCTCCTGATACGGGAGAGTCAATCCATGTCACACCCTGTTGTTGTGCTGCTTGGGCGAGGTTTAGCGTTGCGGCAACGGATAAGCTGGAAAAATCAACAATGATTTGCTGCGCTTTTAAGTTAGGTTGAATCTGGGAAAAGACACTTTGAACTGCCAGATCATCTGCCAGACAAGTCAAAATGACGGGATAATTTCCAATTTCTTTCAATTCTAGACTTTGAGCACCTTGTTGGATCAGTGTTTCACATGCATGTGGGCTACGGTTCCAGACTGCCACGCGATAACCCGCTTGCAGTAGCCTGCTCGCCATACGTGTCCCCATTAAACCCATACCTAGAAATGCGATTGGTGTTTGTTGATTAACATGCATGTGAATGTACTCTGGTTGTGCTTATTTATATTGACGAGGCAGGAACTCAACCTCTGGATTTTTGTCTTTCTTACGCGCCAGACGGCTATTTTTACCTAATAGTAGTTTAAGTTGCCAAAGCTTTTCTAGGCGTAATGCTTTTTCTGGTTGATGTTCCATTGCATCCAGAACGCGTTTTGCTGCCATAATCGCATCTGGTGAACGCTGTAAAATCTCTTCCGCAATGAGATTTGCTTTTGCCAATGGATTATTGTCTAAATGCGTCACTAGACCAATTTCCTTGGCGTATTCAGCATCAAAGATACGCGCAGTCAAGGTAAGTTCTTTGGCAAGATCAACGCCAATCAGACCTTTGAGCGAACGAGTCAGTCCCATATCTGGGACGAGGCCCCAGCGACTTTCCATAATTGACATTTGAGTGGTGGGTGTTGCAATGCGAATGTCCGCGGCAAGTGCCAGTTGCATGCCCGCGCCAAAGCAATAGCCTTCAATAGCTGCAATCACAGGAATCGGCAGGTTCTGCCAAATTAAAAATGCTTTTTGAAACAGGCTTTGTCCTGGCTTGATCAATTCCCATGCTGCGAATGCGGTATTCTTCGGATTATTTAGATCAGACAGGTCGATGCCAGCACTAAATACATTGGCTTCACCGGTTAAGATGACACAACGGATTGAACGGTCTTTTTCAATTTTTTTTGCGGTTGCGACCAGTTCTTTGAGTAGGGCAAAGCTCATTGCATTGCGTTTGTCTGGTCGGTTTAAAGAAACGGTCGCAATTCCATTGTTCTTTTCAACGCGTAAAAGTGCCATCTGTCTTACTCTTATTGTGTTCGATGAGGCAGCATAGCATGAGTGTCAGAGTTGAAACATGACACCCCAGTCACGTTAACTGTCGTGCGCATGCAAGATTAAATTTGCTGCCTGTCTGACTTGTTCAATGGCAGTATTTAGCTCACTGAAACGATGATTGGTTTCACGGATAAATTGATCATCTGCTTTACGACGCTCTTTACGTAAGGTTGAGACAAACTGTTCAAATTCACCTGAAACCTGTTGCAGGTTTGGCGTGCCGACGTAACGCGTTGCGCCATATAAACGATGCAGCACATGCTCGAGTTGTGGAAAGTCTTCCATTTCAATCAACTGCTGCATTTCAGCAAGTTCAGTATCAAAACTGTCGACCAGCATGCCTAACAGGTCTTGCGCCAGATCTTCTTTATTGGCTGCGAGTTGAATACTTTGTTGCCAGTTGAGGATGTTTGGATCAATCGATTCGATTGGACGTTTTTGTTCAATATTGACTGGTTGGGTACTAAAGTTATTTTTGGTCCAATGCGTCAGGATCTGAATGATCTGTTCCATCTGAATCGGTTTGGTCACGTAATCGTTCATGCCGACTTTGAGTAACTTCTGCTTTTCATCTGCCAGTGCATGTGCGGTGAGGGCAATGATTGGCAGTTGCATGCCATTATCCAGTGTCGATTCTAAAGAGCGGATGGCACGGGTTGTATCAATACCTGACATCACAGGCATTTGAATATCCATAAACACCAGATCGAATGGTGGTGATTTTTGTTCAATACGTTCCTGAATAATGTCGATGGCTTTCTGTCCGCTTAAGGCTTTGGTGGTGGTGACATTGAGTTCACCCAGTAAAGCTTCAAGCACAATCAAGTTAGGTAGATGATCATCGACTGCTAGGACGTGTAGACCTTGACCATTAAAGTCTTCAGGTTCCTGTTCAAAAATAGGCTGGTTACCAAGCAACTGAACCAGTTCACGACGACTGAGCGGTTGATAGAGCGGACGTGCGCGATATTCATTGAGCATATTTGGATCAAGGCTCATCTGGTAGCCATAAACCGCAAGATTGCCGTGATAACGCTGACGGATTTCTTTTAGTAATGCTTCGGTATCACCGCTGTGATCCACAATCAGCCAAGTGCTTTCTTGCTGGTTGAGATGATTTAAACGACTGAACAAATCCAGAATAGATTGGGTTTCGATATGTGAAACACGATAATTTTCCAGATATGAACGCAGGACGCTGGCTGTTGCAGGATGAGCCAGATAAGACACTACTTGTAAATGGTCAAAATGAGGATGTTCCACAAACTCATCTTGTTCTTCCACTTTAAAGGATGCGGTAAACCAGAAGGTCGAACCTTTTTCTGTTGGCGCACGTTCCTGATTATCCTCAAAGCCAATCTGGCCATGCATCAAATGTACGAGCTGCTTGGAAATCGCCAGACCGAGTCCAGTACCGCCAAATTGGCGGGTAACCGAGGCATCCCCTTGAGAAAAGGATTCAAATAATTTTTTACGATCAGTACCGCTTAAGCCAATACCACTGTCCTGTACGCTGAAATGCAATAAACATTGTCCAATCTCATCATCTTCCATACGCACCCGTACGATGATTTCACCATCAGGGGTAAATTTGATCGCATTGGAAATTAGGTTGGTCAGAATCTGTTTAAAGCGTAGCGCATCACCAACCACATGCTGTGGAATGTTTTCAGCATAATAGAAGGCCATATTGATATGCTTTTGTGCCGCCAGTGGCGAGAGCATATCCATCACATCGAAGATGGCTTCTTCAAGGTCAAACGGGGCGGTTTCGAGTTCTAATTTGCCCGCATCAATTTTAGAAAAGTCCAGTACATCATTAATCAGTGCCAATAGGTGGGCAGAGGATTTTCGAATGGTTTGCAGATAGAGATTTTGTTCATTGCTCAGGTTTTGCTGGCGCAGTAACAAATGAATAAAGCCATCAATACTGTTCAGTGGTGTTCTGAGCTCATGACTGATATTGGCCAAGAAAACAGACTTGGACTGATTCGATGAAATCGCCTGGTCACGCGCCTGACGATAAGTAATGTTCTGAACTTCTAAGGTATCTAAGGTTCTACGTAAATCTTCTTCGGTTTGCTCGGTATGTTCTTTTAATTCGAGAAAGCTAAAGTGTAGACGTTTCACCACGTTGGCAATATCACGCTGCAGTAAACGCAGTTCACCGGTACTGTTTACCACAATGTGCTGATCGAGCGTATCCGCGTTGAGACGTTGCATCTGCATACGAATCTCATAGATCGGTGCGAGCCAACGACGGGAGAACACATTCAGGCAGAACAGTAAAATCAGAATGGTCAATAAGCCTGTGACCACCAATGAAAGTAAAACTTTATAACGAGCCAGTTCCAGCGGTTGATTATCCAGCTCAATCATCAGCCAGACAGAATCAGGATTGCCGCTGTCGAGTTTTGCGCCGTAAATGTTGTTGTGATTATGCGAAATAGGGCCAAAAAAATTACTGTTATTGGGGAAATTAGGCCAGAAGCGGTTGTTTTGATAACCGACACTTAAATAGGTCTGTCCTTTGTTATCAATCAGCACCGCACGTTGTAAATTCTTTTCATCAAACATTTTTTGCATGATGTTTTGCGCGCGATCATATTGATCGGGTTGCTCTTGAACCAGCTTTAATAAATCATTAGCCGTTTGATGATAGCGTGCCAAAATCGCAGAAGCATCTGAGCGCTGTTGTTGCTTGGCTGAGTTGGTCGTTTCGGCTAAAACCCAAAGAATTCCTACACTTGTCAAAATCGCAATTGGCACAAGAATAAGTGCAATCAACTGCCCATAAGCATGATTGAGGCGTAAACGTTTCGATATGGTCTTATTGAAATTTGACATAGTTCGGTCAGATTTATCATTCTGCGCAATATCTTAGCATGCTTTCTGATAAGCGCAGACATCTGCTTGCCAATAAAAAGCAGAGTGAAATGGTGCAGTATTTCTGTTTTTTTCATACAATAGTCGCCACCTTAATATCGGTGTCGATCATGACGAATACGCAAACTGATTTTTTAGCAGATGAATTTTTACTTGATTATTATGTCGGTAAAACCCCTTTAGTACGTTTGCAGCGTTTAGCGTGTCATACCCAGGCCACGGTATTAGCCAAATTAGAAGGTAACAATCCAGCAGGTTCAGTCAAGGATCGTCCTGCTTATAACATGATTGTGCAGGCAGAAAAACGTGGGAAGATTCAGCCAGGCGATACCTTGATTGAAGCCACCAGCGGCAATACAGGTATTGCTTTGGCAATGGTTGCAGCAATGCGCGGCTATAAAATGAAGCTGATCATGCCAAACAACATGAGTCAGGAACGTAAAGATGCCATGCTCGCCTATGGTGCAGAGTTGATTGAAGTGACTCAGCAGCAAGGGATGGAAGGCGCACGTGACCTCGCTATGCAAATGCAGGCAGAAGGTAAGGGCTTTGTTCTGAACCAGTTTGGTAACCCTGATAATGTTGAAGCGCATTATCTAACTACAGGGCCTGAAATCTGGAAGCAAACAGGTGGCAAGATTACCCATTTTGTCAGCTCGATGGGCACCACAGGCACCATCATGGGTGTTTCTAAATACTTGAAAGAACAAAACCCAGATATTCAAATTGTTGGTTTACAACCTTCAGATGGTTCAAGCATCGCGGGGATTCGCCGCTGGCCTGAAGAATATCTGCCAACTATTTTTGACCGTCGTCGTGTCGACCGTATTATTGATATTCCCCAGATTGAAGCTGAAAAAACCATGCGTAAGCTGGCGCGTACTGAAGGTATCAGTGCTGGTACATCGTCAGGTGGTGCAGTTTGGGCATCGGTTAAAATTGCTGAAGAAACACCTGATGCCGTGATTGTCTGCATTATCTGTGACCGCGGTGACCGTTATTTATCAACAGGTTTATTTTCAGTTCAAGATGAAGACTAATCTCCCTTCGGGCGCTGTTATAATGACAGCTCACCCTTGGTTCAAGGGAGCTGTTTCGCTCCGTCAGGGAATTCTGAAATGAATTTACGTTTTCCGATTTTAGTTTTTGATATTGAAACGCTGACTGATATAAAGGCAGGGGCTCATCTCTATGATCTGGACTTGCCAGAAGCGGATGTGGAACAGGCACTGACCAAGATTCGCCGTCAAGAATCAGGTGTCGATTTTCAACGTCTACCGTTGCATGAGATTGTTTGTATTTCTGGTTTATGGATTGATGAAAAAGGTTTCCGCCTGTTTTCATTCAGTCAGGAACAGAATAGCGAAGCAGAAATGCTGGCTAAGTTCTTGTCTATTTTTGATAAGAAACAGCCGACACTGGTGAGCTGGAATGGTTCACAATTTGACTTGCCTGTGATTTTATTCCGCGCCATGTATCATGGGCTTTCTGCACCAAGCTTATTTGATCAGGGTGAAATTGATCAGCAGAAGCGTTACAACAATTATCAGAACCGTTATCACCATCGTCATGTTGACCTGATGGATGTGATGGCCATGTTTAATGGTCGTAATTTCCAGAAGCTGGATGATATTGCCTGTTTGCTGGGTTTCCCAGGTAAACGTGGTGAGACGGGTTATCATGTGCCAGACTATGTACGCACTGAACAATGGTTAAAATTGACCAGTTATTGTGAAGGCGATGTGCTGAATACATGGCTGGTCTATATCCGCTGGTTGCTGCTAAAAGGTCAGTTGAATCAAAAAGATCATCAACAGTTGATTCAAGCGACAATTGATTATTTACAAACTCAAACGCAACAAACAGAATTTTTACAGGTATGGCAACAAACATCGCAATATACTGTATTTACCGCACCCACTTTTGCGCCAAAAAATTAGGTTCATCTTTTGAAACACAAAGCGAAACATCGCCCAGCCCAATATCCAACGTATACCTTTCAAATCGAAGCGTTTTCTCATGAAGGGCGCGGCATCGCGCATTATGGAACGCATCCTGACCATCCTAAAGAAAAGCATGGCAAGAAGGTATTTATTCGCTATGGCCTCGTTGGTGAAACGGTGCAGGCAAAGATTACCAACCAGACTTCTCGTCTTGAAGAAGCTGACATGATCAAGCTGGAAGGCGAGGCGGCTGAAGGTCGTGTTGATCCGATCTGCCCTCATTTTGGGGTATGTGGTGGCTGTAGCCTGCAACATATTCATCCTGACGAACAGATTTTACTGAAACAGAATGTATTGAAGTCACATTTACAACATTTTGCGGGTTTAGCGCCTGAGCAATGGCTGGCACCGATCCGTTCGGTAAAAACAGATTACCGTCGTCGTGCCCGTATCGGTGTGCGCTACATTGCCAAGCAGAACCGTTTGGTGATGGGTTTCCGTGAGCATCATAGTAATCATCTCACTGCAATTCAACAGTGCAATGTATTGGATCAAACTTTATCCGCAACCTTGCCTGAACTTAAGAAGTTACTCGAAAGTCTTACAGGCAAAGCCCATATTGGTCATATAGAATTGGCCATGGGCGATACCGAGGTGGCATTGCTGATTCGTCATCTGGATGAATTAAATGCGTCGGATGTCAACCAATTACGTCAGTTTACGTTACTCAAAGGATGGCAGTTGTATTTGCAGCCCAAAGGGGGCGATAGTTTACATCGCGTAGATGATTCACAGGCACCGATGCGTTTGCATTACAGTCTGGATGATTTTGCAGTCAAATTTGCATTTTCACCTTTAGACTTTACCCAAGTGAATAGTGGTGTAAATGCACAAATGATTCACTTGGCATGTGAATTGCTTCAATTACAGGAAGGGGAAAGAGTGCTTGACCTATTCTGTGGATTAGGCAATTTCTCTCTCCCGATTGCACGTCGTGTGGGTGAAACAGGTCAGGTGGTCGGCGTTGAAGCGAGTGATGAGATGGTGCAACGGGCAACTGAAAATGCGAAAGCAAATCAATTGTCACAGGTAGCATTCTTTTCACAAGATTTAACAAAAGACTTTTCGCATCATTCTTGGGCGAAACAGGGATTTGATGCATTATTAATTGATCCTCCACGATCAGGTGCGTTTGAGGTTATGCAATATGTACCTAATTTTGGAGCGAAAAGAATCGTTTATGTATCATGTAACCCATCAACACTGGCAAGGGATGCAGGTGTACTGGCACAATATGGCTATCAGTTGAAAAAAGCTGCGGTGATGGACATGTTTACGCATACTGAACATGTTGAATCGATTGCCCTGTTTGAAAAGATTGAGAAGCTTGAAAAAATCGAAGAGATAAACGATTAAAAAATGAGTTACATATCCAGAGGAGAAAGGTATGGTCACAGTACGTGAACAGTTACCTGGACGACTCCAAGAGTTGTCTGAGGAAGCGACTGTAGAACATGCCGCTGAAGCGCAAAGTAGTCTAGTCTCTTGGCTAGATCGAGTGCGTGGTATTTTGGATGGGGCTGAGCTAAAACAACTTCAGAAAGTTGCCGAGCTTACCTTAGCAAAAGAGTTACAAGCGACGGATCATCGTATCAATACCTTTAGTACAGGGATTGGTATGGCAGATATTTTGGCCCATTTGCATGTCGACGAAGACACGCTTTCAGCGGCAGTGTTATATCGTAGTGTACGTGAAGGTCTCATTACTTTAGAGGACATTCAACAACAGTTTGGCGAGCAGGTTCTGGCTTTGGTTCAAGGCACCCTTGCAATGGGTAAACTGTCGGAGTTGATTGAAAAGAATAAGCGTTTAGAAGACCATTTTAATAATAATCAACGCGAACATCTAAATGGCATTTATAAAATGCTGATTTCAGTAACGGAAGATGTTCGGGTTGTACTCATCAAGCTGGCAGAGCGTACTTATGCTTTGCGTGAACTGGCAACAGCAAGTAAAGAACGTCAGGAACGTGTAGCACGCGAAATTCTCACCATTTACTCGCCGTTGGCGCATCGTTTGGGTATTGCGCAGCTCAAGTGGGAACTGGAAGATCTTGCCTTTCGTTATTTGGCCCCAGAACGTTATAAAGAAATTGCGTCTTTATTGAATGAAAAGCGTTTGGAGCGTGAGCAGTATATTCAGTTTGTGATTGATAAACTGAAAACTGAATTGGCTGCATATGATATCCATGCGGAAATTACTGGGCGTGTGAAGCACATTTATTCGATTTATCGAAAAATGAAAAGCAAGAACCTCAGCTTTGATCAGCTTTATGACATCCGTGCAGTGCGTGTGTTAGTGAAAAATGTGCCTGATTGCTACCATGCCTTGGGCATTGTTCATCAAATCTGGCGTCATATTCCGAACCAGTTCGATGACTATGTCACCAATCCAAAAGCCAACGGCTATCGTTCATTGCATACAGCGGTGATTGCAGAGAACAAATCACTGGAAGTACAAATTCGTACTTTTGAAATGCATAACGAAGCTGAACTTGGGGTGTGTTCGCACTTTAACTACAAAGAAGGCGCCAAGAACACCGATCATTCCTTTAATGATCGTTTGCATTCTTTACGTGCGGTACTTGAACACTATCAGGAACGTACCGAAACCACGCCACATGGTGAAGATGAAGAATCGAATGGCATTGATCAGATTCAGGATTTTGAAAATTTTGAAAAGATCTATGTGTTTAGTCGTGATGGTGACATCAAAGAGTTACCTCGTGGTTCAACCGTTCTGGATTTTGCTTACCATGTGCATACCGAGGTCGGAAACAAGTGCTATGCCGCACGTGTAAACCAGCGTTATGTGCCTTTAACCTATATGTTAAAGACAGGTGAGCAGGTTGAGATTTTAACCAAAAAAGATCGTGAACCGAACCGTGACTGGTTGGTGAACTCGCTGGGTTATATCAAGACTGCACGTGCGCGTGACAAGTTACGCCACTGGTTTAGACAGCAAGATCGTAGCAAGAATGTCGAAGTTGGACGCGAGTTACTCAATAAAGAGCTGGCGCGTTTAGCGATCCATCCAAAGAGTATCGACCTTAAAGATTATTCATCGCATTTCAATCTGAAGGCAGGTGATGATATCTTGGTTGCATTGGTGAGCGGCGATATCAGTCTGCATGCCTTGATGAATCAGGTGAATCGTCAAATGCATCTAGATCAGGATGAGCCTGAACTGGTGTTAAAACCTGCATTGAATCCGCGTGCTAGCCATACTTTATCTGCACACGGCATCCTGATTGATGGTCTGGATAACGTTGAGCTGCATATTGCACAGTGTTGTCAGCCTGTACATGGTGAATCGATTGGTGGTTATATCACGTTGAATCGTGGTGTGAGTATTCATAAAGTTGCATGTCCAGACTATATCCGCATGACGACACAAGAACCTGAACGTGCTGTTGAAGCCGATTGGGAAATGCAGCCAACGCGTGGTCAGAGTGTTCAGATCGTGGTGGAAGCCTATGATCGTCGTGGTTTACTCAAAGATCTGACACAGGTTATTTTCTCGGATCAAATTAATATTCGTCAGGTCAATACAATTTCTGAGGCAGATGGTATTGCCAATATGAAGTTGTTGATTGAAGTAAAAGGATTGGCTCAATTATCTCGTTTGCTGGCACGTTTAGAGCAGCAGCCTGGAATTATTAGCGCAAGACGTTTAGTTCAAGGAAGTTAATTGATCTAAGTTGAGAAATAAAACCTGCAATATTG
>NZ_LZPJ01000076.1:0-66695 GCF_001729365.1 Acinetobacter sp. YK3 | reverse complement strand
AATCTTTCGATCAAAAAAAACACTTAAATTCAATTTATTACCTATCATATTTAATAATTCTCCCAGTAGAAAGTAAGTTCTTTTTATCTAAGTTTTCGATAAAGTATTGTGTTCCGCCTCCTGCACCTAAATGAGGATTTGCAGCTGTTCTACCTTTAGCCACACATGTATCTTTAGTAACAATAAAAGCATGTAGCTGTGTTCGCATATCTCTTGCTCTAGGGTCACTCCAATTTCCTTTATGCGCAACTTGAACAGCATCATTATAACCTCTAGCAGTACCTGCTTTTAATACATCAGGTGATGTAGCAAGATAATTTCCTGGAGCATCGCCATGCGGATATAATGTGTACAGTACAGTACCTTTTTTTACTACTACATTTTTATATGCATCAATACCAGTATAAGGTTTTGATCCTTGCCATGATCGAGCTGTTTTTGAAGGGTCTTTACCATCACAAGGATCTGTTTTTTTCGGACATGGGTGAGTTTTCTTAGAAGTACTCCCACTTCCAGTAGTTTTACCACTTTTTCTTTTCGTTAATCCTCTCGGATCTACCCACTCCACTGGATTCGGGGCATAAGCATAGACATTATGTCCTCCAAGTAAACCAATAGGATCCTTAGAAATAAATCGGCCTACATAAGGCGAATAGTAACGATGTCGATTGTAGTGGAGACCAGTTTCCTCATCATAATATTGCCCTTGAAAGCGAATATTATTTGTAATGATTTCGCTATTTTCAAAAAAATTAGATTCTGACTTTTCTGCTTTACATTCACCCCATGCTTTATATTGAGCTTTCCAGATTATCTGACCTTGTGAATCACTCATCTCCTGAGGGGTACCTAAATGATCACAATGATAGAACCAAATATCATTAAAACCTTGGCTTTGCTGATTACTCGTCCATAGAGGGTCTCGATTAAAACTATATTTATCATTCCACACAGGAGTAAAATGTAATTGAATATCTCCAGTATGAACGGCTTGAATCAGAGGAATAAAACTATCTTTTTCATAAATATAGTGTCGAGTAGCATTTCCATCTGATTCATAAGCAAGTGTGTCTCCATCCCATCCATAAACAATATGTTGTTCATACCCTGTATGGTGATGTTTACTTTGCTTGGTTAGACGCCTTCCCATCGCATCATAACGATATTCAGCTGTAAACTGTGTATTGCGACTTTTTATTAAACGTCCTAAGACGTCCCAAACAAGGCTTAGATCACCTGCTCTTGTTTTTTGTTTAATGAGTTGCCCATAAGCGTCATATTGATATTGCTGTTCTAAATAGTCTTTAACAACATTGTTTACTAAATGATTATGTCGATAACCGTCTGTCGTTACTTGATGTGATCCAGTGAAGTTATCGTCGAATTTCTGATTGAAAGGATTCAGAATATTACTTGCAGGATCAAAACTAAATATTTCTTTACCCAATTTACTTGTTGCTTCAAGCAATCGTCCTAACGGGTCATATTTATAATGAATATCGCCACGTCGTGTATCATGAATTTGAGATAAATGACCAGTTTTATCATACTGATAAATACGACTTAATAACTGCTGAGTTTCTTTCAATGCATTATTTTTTTGACTATCAGATACGCTATAACCATTTTCGTGGTCATTTACAATAATTTGGCTGCTTAACCTTCCTAATTCATCATAATGTTCAGATTGACTTAAACCATTTGCATAATGTCGAGCAATTTCACGGTGTAAATCATCTCGTTCAAAGCTAACAATATCTTTGCCGTTTAAGACTAAGCCATATACATGTCCTGTACCATAAGTTAACCAGCTAATTTTTTGTCCATCTGGCCTAACGGTCTTAACACGATCATTCAACTCGTCATAGCCATGTTTCCATACTGCCGTTTTACCTGTCTTAGAATCTTGAATATGTTCTCTTACCAAATTTCCAGCGAGATCATAGAACCACTCAACTTTACTATCTGAATTTTTTGCTAGTAAAATTTGATCATGGCTATTAAAAGCAAACTCTTCAACCTGAATATCTTCTAATTGTTGACCAACATGCCCGTAGCCAGAAATACGTTGTTCTAATCGGCCCATACGATCCAGCACAAATTGTTGAATACGATCTTTTGAAACCGCTCTATCAGTCAAACCTTGACCATAACTCATCGCAACTTCAATACTTGTTTTTAACTGACCATTTGTTTCTTCATATTCATAAATAGTTTCTTTTCCATCAAAGTCAATTTCTTTTATCAATCGACCCACAACATCATAGAAAAACTCAAAATGAGCACCATTTTCATTTGTTAGACGTTTAAGACGACCTAATTTATCCCATTGATATTTAATTTTATAATTCTGCGGGTCTATACGTAATGAAATTAAACCAGCAGCATCATACTCATATTTTGTTTGCAGACCATTCGAGTCAATATGAGCCAGTAACCGGCCTTCTGCGTCATGAATAAAATATTCTTCTGAACTATCACCATACTTAATTTTGTCTAACTGGCCAAAAGCATTCAAAGGTAATCCTTTCAGTCTAGGTCGACGCTCTTCAGTTGTAAATTCACTATAAAAGTATTCAACTTTATCCTTTAAAGCATTTTCTACAGACTTCACACGTCCACGCGAATCATATTCCCATTTGGTTTCCTTACCTGAACAGTCTGTGTAACTGACTAAATTGCCTGAATTGTCATATTTAAGTTTTTTCGTACCACCTTTTGCATCAGTGATTTGAGTTGGTAGGCCCATAGCATTGTAGCTATAAGTGGTTTCTCTTTTTAATGGGTCAATTGCTTTGACAATATTACCTTGTCCATCATATTCTCTAAACCACCGTCCCTCTACAGCATCAACCATACCAATCATTTGATCTTTATCATCATAATCATAATAAACAGTTGCTCCATCAGCTTGAGTAACTGTTACTAAATTACCATTATCATCAAATTCGTATTCAGTCGTTGCAGCATCAGTATCGATATGGCGGACAACACGATTACATTCGTCTCTGAAATACCATTCTTCTAAATCATCAGGGTAGACAATTCGATAAGTATACCCTTCAATATCATAATAATATTCGGTCTCATTCCCATAGGCATCAATCACATAGGTCAAACGAATATTTTCATCCCATTCTAAACGTACATCAGAACTACCATCATCTGCCCATTCATGAAAGGCTTTAGAAATAGGTTCTATACCATCATATTCAAGATTCATGCCTCGACCAGTTAAGTCGGTATATCTTGTTAGTAAATGATGATCATATTGATATTTATAAGCTGAACCATTTTCAGTAATTGCCTCTACTAACTCGCCTTTTTCATTATAGTTATAGCTAGCTAATGGTCGCTTTAACTGCCCATTTTCAACAGTCCAAACATCTATAATACGTCCATCAGAATCAACACCGAAAGCAACATGCAATAACTGTTGATCTTTATGCTTGATTAAAATGTCAGAAATATATGATTTTTCTTCAATTTTATGGTCATAACGGATAGCAGCAGTCACCCCATTTTTATATTCAATTACTGATAATCGATAGCCATCCAGATATTTTTCGAATAGATGTTTTTCATCTAAGCCAAAAGAAATCATTTTTAGATTGTCAGAGATAATACTGTAGTAAAACCCTTCTTGTTGATCGTGAATACTTTCTCCAACTTTAATATCAGGTAATGCAATTGGTCTTGCATCAGTACCAATGTATTGAAATCCTTTTAATTCTTTAGTATACCCTTGCTGCTCTTCTGAACCCTCTACATATTCTGTTTTTGGAATAATCCGGGTGGTGAACGGTGTTAACCATCTAGCACCAAATTCACCATGATCAAGTTGATATAAATTGGAGGCATAAGTTCTTGATAGTACAAAACTAGATATTGAGGACTCATATGCATCAATATGAGTCAAAAACTCAGTTCCTAGAGCGTAAGTAATACTATTTGAGGTCTTGCTTACTTTCTTAGACGGATTGCCTTTTGCCCCATTGGTATTTATTTCACAACTGGTATTCGGATTATTATTTGGTTTTTTCTGATGCTGTATAGTTTCTAGCTCTCCATTTGCTCTTTTCTTTTCTTTACTACTAACCTGCTTATCCCTTATCGAGACTGTATGCTTTTGCTTTAATTTATATTTTTTAGCAGCAACCATTAAATTCTGTAATAACCATGAAAAACTCATTGCTGTGCCAGGGTCAGCTAAGGGAGCAAGCTTAGTTGGTACAGTATTACTAAACTTTCTAAAATTACCGATTTGTTTATTAATCTGATTTTTTGTTTTTGAGTCTAAAAAGGAAGTAGCAACTTTAGCTCCCATATTTCCATATTCTTTTGCTCCAGCTGCACCTACGCTCGCTAGAAAGTCAACGCCATGTGAGAAGGCTTTTAATGGATTTCTTAAAGCATTTTCCCCGACTTTTGATAAACTTGATTTTGCACTTTTTATATCTTGACCTGTGCTGAATAATTTTCCTGACAATACCTTGCTCATACCATCAGCAAAATTATTGCCTAGCTCCTTGGCTTTGTTGCCACAGTCATCAACTGTTTTTTTAACAAGAGGTTGAGCTTTTTCAGCAAATTGACTCAATTCTCCTGCTACACGTTCATTTACATGAATTGTAAGCAATTCAATTATCGTATCTGGAATCTGCTTCGCCAAATTTTTTGATTTCAAGGTTTTTAATGCAGGTCTTAATGCCATGCGAGAAGCGGCTAAGCCCGGAGGAAGAGGAATCACTCCGACTAAATCAATACCTAAATTTAACCAATCCGGAAAACCAGGATTTGGTTTTTCTGTGATCTCTATAACATCATATACTGCATCTGTAAGTGCGATAATGTTACCAATCACAGGCAATGATCCAGCCACCATTTTAAGAGTATCCAGATCAACCATATCACCAGTGTTTTTTTTCAGCCATTGGTTGATTTTTTGAGTTCCAGCATTAACGTCAGCTAGCTTAATTGTATTAACAGGAGCAATAGCCACTTTCCCAGTGCCTGTTCTCGTGCTTTTATTCTGTGTAGATGTATTTCTAGTATTTCTAGATGCTGTCGTCATTCTTTGTAATTCTCTAAACTTATTTAAACGTCATATTCATCGTATCTAATTTACGATTTTGATCAGTCTCGGTATCTTTTGCTCGAATATACTGACGTAATGGATTAATAGGTTGTTCTGAAATAGTGTTCTTGAGCCCATTGATTACAGCTTGGCCTGTTTGCTGAGTGTTGCTAAACCCTTTTGAGATCAGCCCAGTAACTTGATCTATTAACTGCGATTCCACTCCCTGCTGTAGCATTGGCAATAATGCTTTGGCTCCACCCGCCTTCAGTTCCTTTGCAGTCTCAAGCGTTTTTAACACTGAAGAAGGACTGGTAAAGGATTGACCTAAAGCATTCTTGGCGCTGCTAACCGCATTTTTTAGGCCTGTTTCTGCTTTGCCCAATAAGGTTTGTGCATCAGGGTCATTTTCATTTGGCCATTGTGGAGGACGTTTGAAATCACTTGCTTCATCCCAAGGGTTACGCTTGTCATCTTCAAATACAACTTTAGCTGCACCCGTTGCCAGTCCAGAAACCCGAACAAAACCTTTATCATCCAACTGACCAGAAAACTGCTGTCCCAGTGAATCAATAACCTGATAGCCACCTTGTTTCACAAACTCGCCATGTTTGTAATCGTGCAGCAACTCCAGTATCCCTTGCCCACGTTTTGGCGGCGGTGGCAAACTGGATTGAGTACTGACACTTGAGCCGCCCATTAACAAATGCTGCCCTGCCTTTACCTCAAATTTACCGCCTGTCACAGGAAAAATACCCGAACCATTCAGCTTAATTTGAGAACCGCCTGCGGTAATCACGATCTCTTTTGGACTAGTAATTTCAATACGATCTTCGGTCGAAATAATTTGAATCCCTTGCTTGGCAAGTAAATCCATACCATCCGACTGTGCATGCGCTTCGAATTTTCCTTTCGCAGCAACCTGTTTGATTCCATTCTGTGCAGCAAACAGACTGATTCGGTTTTGCGCATGCGTAATCAGGTTTTTTTGTGTGCTGAGATTAATACTATCGCCCGCCATTTGATTAATTTGTCCATCTGCGGAAACATGAATATCTTCATTGGTACTCAGACCAATTCCTGCAGGTGAGCTCAGTAGCAATAAGGCTTTATTAAATCTAGCAATTTTTTCTTCGATCTGTTCGGCAAATTCTTTTAATTGTTCAACTGATTCAATCTCATCAGTTTGCTGATTCTTGGCAACTTCACTTAATGCTTTGGCATTACTTTGATTGCCCTCAAGCTGCTGTTTGGCAGGCTGCGCATCTAAATGCTCGCCTTGTGCCTGATCCTGTTTCTGCGTACTCAGCAACAAACCTTGACCCGCACGCACTGCGCCCCATTGGTCAGTACGCAGTTCAAAGCCTTCACCACGGTCTTCACTTTCAGCTTTATCTTTTGGATGGCTGAGTTTACCGAGATTCAGTTGGCTGACAGCATGACTACTTTGCAATTGTGTACTGATCTGTCCCGTCGTGTCATCAAAGCGTAGCTGGTTAAAGCCTTCGCCTTGATATTCTTTGGATTTGATCCCTGTGAGTTTTTTGGTATCAGGTAGCTTGCCAGCATTGTCAAACTTGGTCGGACTACGTTGCGCCTCATGAATCCGTCCGACGACATAAGGACGATCAATATTGCCATCAAAGAAGTCAATCACCACGATTTCACCGATACGCGGTAAAAAGCGTGCGCCATAACCTTCACCCGCCCACGGTGTCAGCACATCGACCCAAGCAGAATCGGTGTCGTTATTGTTGGCGCCTGCCCCCGCATCATGGCTATGATCATCTGCTCGCGTGAACAGGAATCTGACTTTAATCCGTCCCCATTCATCCACATGGATCTCATCACCACTCGGTCCCACCACGCGAGCGCGTTGTGGATGGGCTACTGGTCGATGCTGCAAAGGGTTGTATTCTGGCACCAATGCCATATTACGGCGTTGTAGCGTCAGCTGATTCGCTTGGCGTTCGTCGCTCTCTGCTGCATTCAAGCTTTTTAACTGCCAATGACTGTGCTGAAGTAAGGCATGAACCTGATCCGTCAGGTCCTTGGGTAAATTATTCTGGTTATAAAAGTGTTTTGAGGTAATTAAAAATTCTTTATCTGCACCCTGATGCTGATCAATTTCAGGATGCTCATTCAACTCGAACCAGTAACCTACCTGCGTATCCCGAACTGAAGAACTTGCAACAAACTGCTTGGCTTGAGCATCGTAGTATTGTCCCAGATTCTGATTCAGTTTTTCGATCTGGGCATTGCCCGCTTTGGTCGTGCCATCTTCACCATTCAGGTCTTGAATCCACGCGGGTGAAAAGTGCCATGCCTGTTCTAATGCGAGCTGTTGGTTATCATGTTGATCACTATGATGATGCTTGCTCTGAACGCTACCAGCGCCTTCTTCCTGTTCCAAAGCATCGGCTTGCCAACGTTGTACATGTACCGCATTAGGTTGCAATGAACGCTGTGCGACGAATGCAGTGATGCTGTCCTGAGTTTCCGTGGCACTACTGCGATGAAAACGAATATTACGGCGATCTAAAGCGTTATATTGAGTGTTGTCATCAATTAATCTGAGTTTCTGTGCCTCAATCTGCTCACTTGAGCTAGCAACTTTTAACTTGGCTTCATCAATCAGCCAGTTGATCCCTTCACTCCGCATCAAACGGGTAACAAAGTCATAATCGCTTTCATTGCTCTGCATGATAAAAGGACGGACATCATAGTCTTTGCTGAGTCCACTGATATCCAATGTCAAACTCGCTGCAAATAATGGACTTTTTGACTGCCATTCTTTAAAAATGGTCTGGATCACATCAACGACTGATTTCGCCATAAAAACACGGCTATTGCGTCGATGCTTCCATAGTGCAGTTGGATCTTGCACACGAAGTTTATAAAGGGTGAGCGAACCATCGCTTGCACCAACATCGGCTTGGGTCACGATGCCTGAGATACGATTCAGTTCAGCTCTGTCGGTTACAATATCAATCGCAACCTGACTGCCAATAAAGCTTTTTAACGGAATGACGGCACTGGTCGAAAGACAGACCAGTTGAAGGTCAATGCCCTGATTGAGCTGATGAGTGCCTTCTATATATTGTAAGAATACTTGATCATTTAAAGATGAGTTGGAGAACTGAGCATGGATCGCACGTTTTTGCGCGCTCAGCCCTAAAGTCTCTAAAGCTTGAAAGATATTATTCAGCATCTTTTTATAGATTATTTAATAAAATTTGGCGCATTTTATAAACAGCATACATACTTGTCTATATTTTTAATGTTACGCGCCCACAGGCTTTTCTCCTTATAGGAAAAATCATCTACAAAAATAAAAACATAGCTCACGGCGAGCTCATTATTGCCAGATAATGAATATTTTTTATTTAGAATCGAATCAACTTCACCTCTCCAATCAAGTGAAGTTGATTCAGATAAAATTAAACGCTTGCCTTAAAATAATACTCACTTGGCATATCAATCACTTCGACACAAAGTTGTAGCGGCAATTGATTTTCTACTGGCAGATAGGCTTTTTGTTCAAGTATTGCCAATAAGACCTTGCCTAAATTCTGCTTTTGCACCTCGGTTCTACCGCTCAGCAAATATAGCTTTAGATGAATATAAGCATCTTGAGATTCGCCCATACCAATCAGAAAAGCGTCATCTTTAAAAATACGAGACTTCACATCATTCGGGCTAAACAGATCTGTTTCAATCAATGCCGAATTGACGCTGCTGAGTAATGTTTGCTGATCAAGTTCAGTGAGATTTGCTGAATAATTGGCAACGAGATGAGGCATTTTTTATTTTTCCTATTCGATAAATAACAACGCTAAACGGACTTGATCGTAGGCCATACGCGGACTAGTGGCTTCCACGATGGGACGCAATTTGATTGAACCATCATCAGTAAAATGTTCTGGATTCTTACGTTTATGCAAACGCTTATAAATCTTGCGTACTTCTTCAACCACTTCCTCACCAGGATTAGCCACCGAAATATCCAGTCCCTGTTCTTTATGAAGTCGTGCCAGATGGTTGATAATCGTAGCTGGTGTTAAACCTCGCTCATGCGCAATGTCTTCAATTTCATAACCGCCTTCGAATAAAGCACGAGTTTCATCTAAAGTCGCAGCAGCGTAATTCTGTTTGCCACCTTTGGCAATTTTCTTCTCATTGCGTGCAATTTCAGTCGCGTTGAGCGTACCGCCGCAATGACGAATAAAGGCATTGTGCTGGGTGGTGAGATCGATATTTTCAAAGTTGACTTCCGCTTCGGCCGATAACTCCTGAAAACGACGATCTGCTTTAATAGCCAAGCTATCCAGTTCTAAGGCCTGCTCATTAAAGCCTAGTAATTTCAGTCCCGTCAGTGACTTTAATCGGGATAAAGCAACATAGCCCTGACCTTTCTCGAAGGTATGGCTTAAATTGATTTCTGCCGCCTCCAGCGTCATGCCCTGACTTTTATGAATGGTAATAGCCCAAGCTAAACGTAAAGGAATTTGCTGATAACTGGCAATCACCTTACCTGCTTCATTTTCGATTGACCATGTTTCAGGCTCAACCAGAAAAGTGGTGCCATCAGTCAGTTTTACTTTAGGTAAAATGCCTTGCTTATCATCTTCTTCAAAGCCAATGACTTCGCCCAAGCTGCCATTGATATAGCCCATATCAAAGTTATTTTTTACAAACATCACTTTGGCATGTTTTTTCAGGGTCAACTCTTCGGGGGCACGGACTGAAGATTTCAGTGTTTCAATTAACTTTTCATTACCATCTAACACTGCATTAAATTGATGGCTTTCATTGTCAATTTCATTGAGATGCTGATAATTAATATTATCTACATCCATATTATGTGTGTACAAACGGGTAAATGTTTCACCAATATCATGCTGGCGTGACTGATGTAATGCCGAGATATGATTATCCTGAATACTTTGCGCCCGAATCGCATTTAGGATCTGGTTGAGAATCTCATCATCCTGACGATGCTGTTCAGTTAAATAGCAAACACGGAATTTGGCTTCCACCCAAGCATCGGACATAAAACAGAATTTATCACGATTGTTTTCATCTTTTCTGCCCACAGGCGGTAACTGGAAAAAATCCCCTGCCACAATAACTTGAATGCCACCAAAGGCTTCATCACTTTCTTTAAAGTATTTTAAAACCTGATTCACCAGATTTAGTTGCTTAGCATGCAACATGGAAATCTCGTCAATAATCAGGACTTGGGCATTTTCCAAATGCTCTTTTAAATATTTACGCTCTTTCATACGCTTGAGGTCATCATCGCTCAAGCTGTCTTTAATGCCGATACCTGCCCACGTATGAATTGTCATCCCATTCATATGCGTCGCCGCAATACCAGTCGATGCCGTAATTGCAACGGGAACTTTGCGTGCTTTTAAATAATGAATGTACTGATTAAGCGTATAGGTTTTTCCTGCACCAGCTGAACCCGTCAAAAAAACATTTTCCCCAGCTTTAAGTAACTTCAGTGCAGTCTCTTGTTTCATAATTTCTTCAGTCAAAAACAACAGCACATAGCTTAACGATTTTTTGGCAAAAATAAAAATGCAATCCAGTACCAATCTGCTCTCTAACATCAAATGACGATCAGTGATTCAACTGGTGCGATCGTATATTTACGTTGACATCCAGATGTTTTCATTTAAGGTATTTATTAATGAATTCAGACTTGATCTATAAAAATGACTACTTCAAATCTTTATACTTATCAGCCAGATATACTAGGTGAAGATTATCAGCAACTGACCTTAAATTTCGCTGATGATTATGATGGAAAAGTTGTAGCCACTTTGGTACGAAAGAAGGCCGCTCAAACCACAAAAAAAGCAGTTTTATACATTCATGGTTTTGCAGATTATTTCTTCCAAAAAGAAATGGCAGAACAATTTAACCAGCATGGTTATGACTTTTATGCGCTCGACCTAAGAAAATATGGGCGTTCCAGACTGCCCCATCAGAAATTCTACTACGTGCTTGATTTACGCGAATACGATGCCGAAATCAGCAAAGCACTAGAAATTATTGGACAAGAAAATCATCAACAGGTTGTACTGGCTGGACATTCGACGGGCGGTTTGATTGCAACACTTTATGCTGCACATTATCCAGATCACCGTTTAATTAAAGCAGTTTGGGCCAACAGCCCTTTTTATGATTTCTACAAAAGTACCATCGAGAAAAAACTCGGCATTCCCTTGCTCAGTGAAGTTGGTAAACGACTACCAAAAGCGAAGTTCCCAAGTGGTCTCAATCAATGGTATACCCCAAGCTTACATAAGGATTTCTATGGGGAATGGGATTTCAATTTAGACTGGAAACCAAAAACCATGCCATTTGTGAATTTAAGTTTTGTGACGGCAATTCATGAAGCACAAAAAGAAATTCATCAAGGTGTGACCTTAAGTGTTCCCACCTTGATCATGCACTCACATCAATCCAACAATCCAAGAAAATGGGGTATTGATGCACAGCAAAGTGATGTCATTTTGGATGTAAAAGATATGACTCATAATGCTAAAAAAATGAAAGGTGATGTACAAACGCTAGCAATTCACAATGGTTTACATGACCTTGTGCTTTCAGCCCCACCCGTACGGAAAAAAGTTTATCAAGGACTTTTTGACTGGCTGGCAGAAAAACTTAAATAATCACCATGTCCTTTCGATGCTCAACCGTCTTGATAGCGTTTGAGCATCTGCTCGGCGGGATGATCTATAGGTAATAATTCCATCAACCTCTCCACAGCATCAATTGCTTCAGGGCTATATGCCAGATGCTTTAATAAAATATCACTTTCCTGCGCCTGAAAAATAGCATGACTCAACCGCGATTCGATGCAGTCACGCCATGTACACAAAAATGGACTCTCGGTTTTCGCTAGAAAAATGCCTGTATAACATTGTAAAGCGGTATTTAGATAACCCGCATCCAGTGCCTGCTCCAGTTGCAGAAAATCCGCTTCAACTGGAATTTTCAACTGATAAGGTCGTGAACCTAAGGCATTCCCTAATCTCTCTCTCAGATGGGACATCTCAGCCTTTAAAGTTCCAATACTGACTTTGCGCTCGCCATATAGGGCTTGATGCAGGTGATCGAGGCTCATACCTTGGGGACATAACGCTAAAATCGTCATAATTTCAATCTGCCTCGGGGTCAGCATCAGATTTTTACCATTCAATGTGGCTTGAGGAGCAGAAAAAGTACGTAAATAAAGCGATTGCTGTTGTAACTCCTGTATAGCCATTTGAATAATTGAGGCACAACGTTCAACAGCCAGTAGACCTAGACTATTATGATTTTTCCAAGTCGTTGATAAATCCACTACACCTAAAATCTGTTTGGAATGAGGATCAATCACAGGGGCGGCATAACAAACCCAGTCATGTACGGAAGCCATGTAATGCTCATTAGAAAATACACAACTGGATTGACGTGTTTTCAAAGACAATGCCAGTGCATTGGTTCCAACCAATTCTTCCTGCCACTGCCCACCTGCAACAAAATGCACCCGTTCAGCAGCATTGCGCATTTGCGCACTGGATGCCGTCCAGATAATGGTACTTCCCGCATCACCAACTGCCAGCACCATCGACGATTGTTCTGCAATATGCTTCAGATCTTCTTTGCAATATTCCAATGCCTGCATTAATGAACTTTTACTTTCAGCACTTTGATCTTGTAAAGGCGCAGCATCGCGCTCTTTCGGAATATTGGCTTGAGTTGAACGCTCCCAAGAGCTTGCAATGCTTTGTCCGAGTTTCTCTGCATGTTGCGGATTTAAAACACTTTGTGTACGACATTGCTCGACCAGCATCCGTTGCTGGATTAGCTCTTTTTTTGTGAACATTTGTAATTTCCTTGTTCATTCACAGGCGATTCCAACCTTTTCCCAACCTAGGGTTATTTAAGCTCTGTTCAATAACGTACTTGGTACTTTATTCAAAATTACACACATAAAGGAATATGTTTATGCGCTATATCGATCCTAACCAACCTGATTCCAAAATACACTTTAAAGCCCAATATGAAAACTTTATTGGTGGACAATGGGTGGCACCAGTCAAAGGAGTGTACTTTGACAATATTTCCCCTGTCGATGGCAAAAGCTTTACTCGCATTCCACGCTCAAGTGCAGAAGATATTGAACTGGCACTTGATGCTGCGCATAAAGCAAAAAAAGAATGGAATAAATCATCTCCAACCACCCGCTCAAATCTGTTACTGAAAATCGCAGACCGCATGGAAGCCAATCTGGAAATGCTGGCTGTTGCTGAAACGTGGGACAATGGCAAACCAGTCCGTGAAACACTTGCAGCAGATATCCCCTTAGCCATTGATCATTTCCGTTATTTTGCTGGCTGTATCCGTGCTCAAGAAGGTGGAATTTCTGAAATTGACGAAGATACCATTGCCTACCATTTCCATGAACCACTAGGCGTTGTTGGGCAAATCATTCCCTGGAATTTCCCTATTCTCATGGCCGCATGGAAGCTGGCTCCTGCTTTAGCAGCAGGTAACTGTGTAGTGATCAAACCTGCCGAGCAAACGCCTGTTGGCATATTACTGGTTGCAGAACTCATTCAGGATCTATTACCAGCTGGCGTATTAAATATTGTGAATGGCTACGGCGCCGAGGTGGGCCAGCCACTGGCAACCAATCTACGTATTGCCAAAATTGCTTTTACAGGTTCTACACAGGTGGGGCAACTGATCATGCGTTATGCGACTGAGAATATCATTCCAGTCACCTTAGAACTCGGTGGGAAATCACCAAATCTGTTCTTTGCCGATGTGATGGATCAGGATGACGATTTTCTGGATAAAACCCTTGAAGGTTTTGCCATGTTTGCCCTAAATCAGGGCGAAGTGTGTACCTGCCCGTCTCGTGCTTTGATTCAGGAAAGTATTGCTGATCAATTTATGGAAAAAGCCATCGAACGAGTGAAACGCATTAAACTTGGACATCCGCTTGATACAGAAACAATGGTGGGCGCGCAAGCGTCATTGGAACAGCAGCAAAAAATCTTACGTTGTATTGATACAGGTCGACAAGAAGGTGCCGAAGTACTGCTAGGTGGTCATGACCGTAAAGAGGTTGGTAATGGTTATTACATCGAACCAACGATTTTTAAAGGCCATAACAATATGCAGGTCTTTCAGGAAGAAATTTTTGGCCCTGTCCTCTCTGTAACGACATTTAAGGATTTCGATGAAGCCATTCAGATCGCCAACGACACCATGTATGGTTTAGGCGCTGGTGTCTGGTCACGCTCCACCCATACAGCCTATCGTGCTGGCCGTGCAATTGAAGCTGGTCGCGTCTGGACAAACTGCTACCACATTTATCCTGCCCATGCTGCTTTTGGCGGCTATAAAAAGTCAGGTGTAGGTCGAGAAAATCACAGAATGATGCTTGATCATTATCAACAAACGAAAAACCTTTTGGTGAGTTATTCAACCAAAGCAATGGGCTTTTTCTAAGCGATATATTCTTCATATCCACATAAAACAGCGAGCATAGGTTTCTTGTTAAAGACCTACGCTCGCTGCGGAAGTAAAAGTCACTTTGCCCAGACTTATCAATCCCTTTTTCTTAAACAAGCATCTTTTGAAACAGAGAATTCCC
This sequence comes from Acinetobacter sp. YK3, assembly GCF_001729365.1. Taxonomy (NCBI): domain Bacteria; kingdom Pseudomonadati; phylum Pseudomonadota; class Gammaproteobacteria; order Moraxellales; family Moraxellaceae; genus Acinetobacter; species Acinetobacter sp. YK3. Next base: position 51,951 of record NZ_LZPJ01000076.1, on the reverse strand, counting down.
TTTGATTGATATGACAACAGATTAAAACACAAACATTCACAATCGAGTTTTGCACAGGGTGTGTAAATCGGCATTGCTTTTGCATCTTGCTGATTAAACGAATACATGGAGCTTTGTATGAACAATCAAGAACCCATTTCTGCATTGTCAGCATCCCCAACCTCTTCTGAGGATTATTTTGCCCAAAGACAGCTCAAGCAAGGTGCAGTTAGCTGGTTATTACTCATCGGGCTGGGTGTGGCCTATGTAATTTCTGGCGATTTTGCAGGCTGGAATTTCGGTATCACTCAAGGTGGCTGGGGCGGTATGTTTGTCGCGACCACGATTGTCGCCTTTATGTATTTATGTTTATGCCTTTCTATGTCGGAAATGGCGACCATGTTGCCAACAGCCGGTGGCGGCTATAGTTTTGCCCGTACGGCATTTGGCCCTTTGGGTGGCTATTTAACAGGTACGGCAATTTTGATCGAATATGCAATTGCTCCTGCTGCAATCGCCACCTTTATTGGTGCTTATTGTGAATCACTATTTGGCATCGGTGGCTGGCAGGTCTATTTGGGATGCTATCTCATTTTTATGGGTATTCACCTTAAAGGTGCTGGAGAAGCACTTAAAATTATCTTTGGTATTACACTGGTTGCAGCCATTGCACTGGCTGTTTTTATTGTTGCCATGTTTCCGCATTTTAGTCTACAGAACCTGTTTGATATTCCCGCGGGTCAACAACGCGGCGCCAGTGCTTTTCTACCGCACGGGTATCTCGGAATTTGGGCTGCTGTTCCCTACGCAATTTGGTTTTTTCTGGCTGTTGAGGGTGTCCCTCTTGCTGCCGAAGAGGCCAAAGATCCAGCCAAGTCACTACCTCGCGGCCTGATCGGTTCCATGTTGATTTTAACAGCCTTTGCCATGCTGATTTTATTCTTGGGTGCAGGAGCTGCTGGTGCAAGTTCATTGCAACATTCTGGCGCACCACTGGTCGATGCCTTAGTAAAAGTTTACGGTCAAGGCACATGGCTCGCCAACTTTGTAAATTTTGTGGGACTTGCAGGACTGGTAGCCAGCTTCTTCTCGATTATCTATGCCTATTCAAGACAGATCTTTGCCTTATCCCGTGCTGGTTATTTGCCAACTTCACTCTCACTCACCAATCAGAATAAAGCCCCTTATTTGGCCATTATTATTCCAGGCATTATCGGTTTCTTACTGTCTTTAACTAAGGAAGGTGATTTACTGATTTTAATTGCTGTATTTGGAGCAACCATTTCCTATGTATTGATGATGCTTTCACATATCAAATTACGTCTATCCCGCCCACTTATGCATCGTCCTTATAAAACGCCTGGTGGCATTTTCACTTCAAGCATTGCTTTGATACTTGCTGCAATCGCTGTGATTGCTGGCTTTCTAGTCAACCCTAAAGTCTGGTGCATAGCCGCAGCAATCTATGCACTATTTATTGGCTATTTCATGTTTTACAGTCGTCATCATTTGATACAAGGCACCCCAGAGGAAGAATTTGCTCATCTTAAAGCCGATGAACAGAAATAAATCATCAGATTAAGGAGAATCTAATGCGCTATCGTCAAATCGTGGCTCAACAACAATACAATTTTGCCGACTTGAAAACCTTAATGGCTAAAGCCACCCCTTTACGCTCTGGTGATCAGTTGGCGGGTGTTGCAGCACAAGATGCCACTGAACGCGTCGCTGCACAAATGACACTTGCGGAAGTACCACTCAAGAATTTTTTAAACGAAACGGTCGTGGACTATGAAACGGATGAGATTACCCGACTGATTATGGATGAACACCGGTCAGATCTCTTTGCACCTGTTGCACATTTTACTATAGGTGACTTCAGGAACTGGCTCTTAAGTGAAGATGCAACAACAGAAAAACTGCAACAGCTTGCTGCTGGTTTAACACCTGAAATGGTTGCTGCTGTCAGTAAAATCATGCGCAATCAGGATTTGATTTATGTTGCCAGTAAATGTGAAGTGATTACCCAATTTCGCAATACCATTGGTTTAAAAGGTCATTTATCCACCCGCCTGCAACCTAATCATCCAACAGATGATGTACTCGGTATTTCTGCCAGTATTCTGGATGGATTAATGTATGGCAATGGTGATGCTGTCATCGGTATTAATCCAGCAACAGACAACCTGCATAACTTATCTGAACTGCTCAAACTCATCGATCATGTTATTCAGGAATATCAAATTCCTACCCAGTCTTGCGTCCTGACTCATATCAGTTCAGGTATCCAACTGGCAGAAAGAAATGTCCCGATTGACCTGATGTTTCAATCCATTGCTGGTACACAAAAAGCCAATGAAGGTTTTGGTATTTCTTTAGCCATGTTGCAAGAAGGCTATGAAGCCACGTTGGCTTTAAATCGAGGCAGCATTGGAAATAACGTGATGTACTTTGAAACGGGTCAAGGCAGTGCTCTGTCTAGCAATGCACATCATGGTGTTGATCAACAGACTATCGAGACACGTGCTTACGCCGTTGCACGTAAATATAATCCTTTACTGGTGAATACGGTCGTCGGCTTTATTGGCCCCGAATATCTTTACGATGGCAAACAGATTATTCGTGCAGGCTTAGAAGATCATTTTTGTGGAAAATTACTTGGCGTTCCGATGGGTTGTGATATTTGCTATACCAACCATGCCGATGCTGATCAAAATGATATGGATGTGCTGTTAACCTTATTTGGAACAGCAGGCATTAATTTTATTATGGGAATTCCAGGTTCAGATGATGTCATGTTGAATTATCAAACCACCTCTTTTCATGATGCGCTTTATCTGCGTCAACTACTTGGACTAAAACCTGCACCTGAATTTTCACACTGGTTAGAACAACAAGGGATCCTACGACAACAGCAGCATCATATTCATTGGGCAGAGCAAGTGCCCGCCCAATTTTCTAAACTGTTTATGCACTAAGGAAGGCCGAATGAAACTTTCTAAAGATATTCAATATCCTGCTCAGTCTCATCAAGATCAGTGGGAAACGCTAAAACAGTTTACTGATGCCCGCATTGCGATTGGACGTGCAGGATGCAGTATTCCGACTCGTGCATTGCTCGATTTTCAATTGAGCCATGCTCAAGCAAAAGATGCAGTTTTCCAGTCTTTAAATGTCGAATTGCTGGCTGAGCAGCTACAACAACTGGGATTAAATCCAATCCATGTAAAAAGTCAGGCTGAGCATAAAGAGCTTTATTTAAAGCGGCCTGATTTAGGTCGTCTACTCTGTAGTCACTCTATTGAACAACTTCAGAAAATTAAAACAGATCAACAGCACTATGATGTCTGTATCGTGATTGGCGATGGTCTATCGGCCCGCGCCATTGAAGAAAATGCTCTCCCTTTTATTCAGGCACTTATTCAGCCCTTTGCAGAGCAACAATGGTCTGTAGCACCTATTGCAATCGCTACAGGTAGTCGGGTTGCCTTGGGAGATAAAATTGCTGAGATTTTTAAAGCACGCATGCTCATTATGCTAATTGGAGAACGTCCTGGACTGAGCTCTCCTGACAGTATGGGACTTTATTACACATGGGAAGCCCATAGTGATTGTCTGGACTCACAACGTAACTGTATTTCAAATATTCGTCCTGCAGGTTTAAGTATTCCTATCGCAACCCAACGCTTAATGGCGTTAATGCATAATTCCAAGCAATTGGGTCGTTCGGGTGTCGATCTCAAAGATGAGCATGTCGTCCCTGTATTAGAAGAGTCTCAAAACCGTAAGCTACTATTTTAAAATGATTTTTAAACAATAACGTGCTCTTCTTTATTCAACTTAGGTCAGGATTAAGACATTGACTGTATAAATGCTTTAAGATGCGGTATTTTCCTATATCAATCATGGGTACACGATAATGACAAAGTCCACCTTTATGAAAACAGTCAATGTTATTCAACACCTTGCTTTTGAAGATCTGGGTTCTTTAGAAGATGTTTTTTATCAGCTCGGTTTTCGCGTACGTTATTTTGAAGCTGGTGTCGATGATCTGAGTCCCGCCCTGAATTATGAAGGGCTCACAGTGATATTAGGTGGGCCTATTGGCGTATATGAAACAGAGGACTATCCATTTCTCGTAGATGAAATTGCTGGACTTAAACAACGCCTTAAAGCCAATAAACCAACCATCGGCATTTGTTTAGGTGCACAATTGATTGCACATACATTAGGTGCAAAAGTCTATGCAGGACACCAAAAGGAAATTGGCTGGAGTCAGTTAGAGATTAAAGCAGTTGAAAATAATCCATTAGCAGCCCTCGAAAATGTAGAGGTTTTACACTGGCACGGCGATACTTTTGATCTGCCAAGCAATGCCACCTTACTTGCCAGTTCAGCCATTTACCCAAATCAGGCCTTTTCTATAGGAAACAATATTCTTGCCTTACAGTTCCATCTTGAAATCACTGAACAAAGCTTTGAGAAATGGTTAATTGGTCATACCTGTGAAATACGTCATGCAGGGCTGTCGATTCCGCAGTTAAGAGCGGATAATTTAGCTTACGCAACGCAACTGGAAGATCAGACTGCAAAAGTCATCCAACATTTCCTTGCGCATTTAGAGCAAGAATAATTTTCAAAGACTTAAAAGAAATTCTTATTTCCTGTGCTTTAATGATTTAAAGCACTTCTTTCTACGCCTAAAAATAAGACAATATGAATGAGAACGCATAAAGAAATACACTTTAGGTAGCAAAGGAATACGCTTTAGGACAAATACTGTCATCCAATCACTGAAATATTGAAAGAAAATCTAATTCATTCTACTGTTCAAAGAATGTGCAGCACATTGCAAAGTGATTAATAATATTTTTGTGATTGAGAAAAATGGTTATTTTAAAATTTATCAAAAGTTTTCATACGCTGAATACGTATTTAGTTCTGTCTGCTCTTGTACTGATGGTTCTCTTAATCTATTTCTATCAAATCAATCCTCTTTAACTGGAAAATATGAAAATTCCATCATAAGAGAATCATAGTCTATGATTTTTCTAATTGTATTTTTATTTAAAGAAAAAGGGCCTAATTTATATTAGGCCCTTTTCGTATTACTTCTTGTCTGCTTTAAAGCTGTCTTTCAGATCAAGGATACGGTTAAACACAGGTTTTTCCGCTTGATGATCATACTGATCCGCAACAAAATAACCTTCACGTTCAAACTGGAAACGATCTTCAGGTTTTGCTTGAGCCAAAGCAGGTTCAATCACCGCTTGAACGATTTTTAATGATTCTGGATTCAGATGTGCAAGGAAATCATCATCTGCATCAGGCGCAGCTTCATTAAATAAACGGTCATAGATACGAACTTCAGCAGGTACGCCCTTGCTCGCCGATACCCAATGCACAACTCCTTTCACTTTACGCCCTTCAGGGTTCTTACCTAAAGTTTCAGGATCAATTGAACATTTAAGCTCAATCACTTCACCATTGGCATCTTTAATTACTTCATCGCATTTGATGACATAGGCATGGCGTAAACGCACTTCACCATCAGGAATCAGACGTTTAAAGCCTTTAGGGGGCACTTCTTCGAAATCTTTACGATCAATATAAAGCTCACGCGTTAAAGGAATAATACGCTCGCCCATATCAACGTTTGGATGACGTGCATGGGTTAAATCTAATTCTTCAGGTAAGTTGGTGAGCGTGACTTTAAGTGGATTTAATACCGCCATGCCACGTGCTGCTGCATTCTCCAATGACTGACGAATACAGAACTCAAGCATAGCTACATCGACAATACCATCAGTCTTTGAAACACCAACACGCTTGCAGAAATCGCGTAAACCTTCAGGTGTAAAACCACGTCGACGCATACCGACTACAGTTGGCATACGTGGATCATCCCACCCCTGTACATAGTTGCCTTCAACCAATTTACGCAATTTACGTTTAGAGGTAATCGTATAATCAACATTTAAACGTGAAGACTCGTACTGACGCGGTACTGCTTGCGAGTGAACTTTCTCTACAATCCAGTCATAGAATGGACGGTGATCCTGAAATTCTAAGGTACAGAGTGAATGGGTAATGCCCTCGATCGCATCTGACAATGGATGAGCATAGTCATACATTGGGTACATTTTCCATTTATCACCAGTTTGGTGATGCTCTGAATGCAATACACGATAAAGAATCGGATCACGCATATGGACATTCGGGCTAGCCATATCAATTTTGGCACGTAGAACAGCACCGCCTTCCTGAATTTCACCATTACGCATTTGTTCAAAGCGCGCTAGGTTCTCGGCAACCGTTGCATCACGGTATGGCGAGTTTTTACCAGGTTCAACGAAATTACCGCGATTCAGCTTAATTTCTTCTGGGGTTTGCAAATCAACATACGCATCACCTTGTTCAATCAACTGAACTGCCCATGCATAAAGTTGATCAAAATAACCAGATGCATAACGCGGCTCGCCATTCCAGTTAAAGCCTAACCATTTTACGTCGTTGGCAATACCATCAACATATTCTTGTTCTTCAGCATCCGGGTTGGTATCGTCAAAACGTAAATTACATAAACCATCGAATTCTTCGGCAATACCAAAGTTCAAACAAATCGCTTTAACATGACCAATATGCAAGTAACCATTTGGCTCAGGCGGGAAGCGTGTGACAACTTTTTGGGTACGACCTTCTTTTAAATCATCAGTAATGACTTGACGAACAAAATCTAAGCCTGCCTGTTGTTCTTGCTGCGCAGCATCGACAGAGGCTTGAGTATTCGGCGTCGGGGTCTTTGGCAGTTCTGAAACAACATCATTTGGCTTCATAGGGTGTAAATCACTTCTTACAGTTAAAAAATAGGAAATAAAAACGCAATCTTTACTTTTTCTGAAAGATTTTAACGTTTTTTACTTGCCTTGTAGTTTACAGTTTGCTTATGCTTCTCTCAACCAAAAACCCATGGTCAATTTGCCCATGTTTAGGAGATTAATGTAATGAGTTTTCCTCAAGTCGAATTAAACACCAACAAAGGTCGTATTGTTCTTGAGCTTAACGCTGAAAAAGCACCAAAAACGGTTGCAAATTTCTTAGAATATGTACGTGACGGTTTCTATGACGGCGTAATTTTCCACCGTGTGATTGATGGTTTTATGATCCAGGGCGGTGGCATGGACGAAAACTTCAAAGAGAAAGCAACTCGTGATTCAATCGAAAACGAAGCTGACAACGGCTTAAGCAACGATGAAGGCACAATTGCAATGGCGCGTACTCAAGCTCCGCACTCTGCTTCTGCTCAATTCTTCATTAACGTTAAAAACAACTCTTTCTTAAACCATACTGGTAAAACAGCTCAAGGCTGGGGTTATGCAGTATTTGGTAAAGTTGTTGAAGGTCTTGACGTTGTAAATGCAATTAAAGGCGTTCGTACAGGTAACCGTGGTTACCACGCAGACGTTCCTTTAGAGAATGTTGTGATTGAATCTGCTAAAATTATTTCTGAATAATTTTATCCAGCAGGATTCTTTGTGACTTATCTGTTTATTTCAGATTTACACTTGTCACCTGATCACCCTCGACTCGTTCGAGGGTTTTTGGCTTTATTAGATGAATACAAGAATAAAAATACCCAGCTCTATATTTTAGGTGACTGGTTTAATGCCTGGATTGGTGATGATTATACAGCACCTTGGCTAGATGAAATTATCACCGCCCTACAATCCTTTTCTGCCGCAGGTAATCAGATCTACTTCCAAGTGGGTAATCGTGATTTTGCCTTAGGTCAAAAGTTTTTAGATCAATTCAACGGTACTCTACTACCCGATGTTTATGCACTTGAAATTGGTCAAAAGAAATTTCGACTGGAACATGGCGATGCCTTATGTACAGACGATGTGGCTTACCAACGTTTCCGCAAAGTGATTCGTAATCCTGTTCTATTGGGGCTAATAAAACGAACGCCGCTCAGTTTTAGACAAAAACTTGCCAATGGTTTCCGTAAAAAGAGTAGTGCAACCAAACAACTGAAAAGTTATGACATCATGGATGTGAATGCTCAAGCAGTAGAATCCGTGATTGAACATGTTGATTATTTAATTCATGGTCATACTCATCGACCTGAAATCCATCAGCTGCAAAATAAGCAGCGTATTGTATTAGGCGACTGGCGCGAAGATTCTGCATGGATATTAGAGCTGAATGAGCAAGAAAATTATCAATTAGATTTTAAACAGTGGAGCTATTAACGGTAAAAAATAATTCTAACAAAATCAATAAGCTTAGTTCTTATGTTAACTCAAGCGAATAAAACTAAATTCTATGCAGATTCAAACATCAATTTTTAAAAAATTAACAGCGACAAAGCCTTGGTTTGCATTAACTACTGGATATGGAATTATGCATGCCTGTTTTTGGAAGGGTCAAGATTCAACAAGTCCAGTAGATATCTCGATCTATACCAGTCTAGACTATTTAAATTCGATAGGTACTAGCATTGTTACTCAATAAATACCATAACCTTTTTATTATGCTCCTGACTTTCACCATGTTAATCGGATGTCATTCAAAAGAGATCATTATGAATACTACTCAATTTGAACCTGAAATTGATCTAGTGACTTATAAAAAAATAAATATGGGCTCCAGACTTGGCATCGCGGGAGGAACCATTCGAGTCATTAATAACTGTGTTTATCTCTCGACAACGAATAACCTTATTCCAATTATTTTCCCAAGTGAATTCCAATGGGAAAATGGAATGATTACCAATGGGAATATTCAAATAAAGCCTGAACAAGACGTGAGAATGAATGGTGATATGCTGGAATTAAATGATAAAACAATCACCTCTTATAATATATCAAATAATCATTGCCTAAATGGAGTAAGTCGGGCTTTGATTTATATGCAATAGTTCATATTGATAAATACTTTCCCTACAAAAGCCTGATCGCTTTGGCTTGTGATCAGGCTCCACTTTACTTTCTTAGAACTCACCCTTCTGTCGATTAATTCCTTGCAGTACATCAGCGCTTTAGCCATTTTACTTAGCTCAAGCACATACGACTTAAATCTATATAGAAATCACATTTAGCTACTTTCAGCGGCAGTTAGATCAAGTAAAATAAATTAAATTTTTAATTGAGTGAATGACGGATGGATACCTTAGCTACAGCAAAAACACGTTATGCAACCAAAGCTTATGATGCAGAGAAAAAAATTCCAAAAGAACAATTTGAAAAGCTTTTAGAAATTTTACGTTTCAGCCCTTCTTCTGTGAATATCCAGCCATGGCATTTTTTGATTGCCGAAACAGATGAAGCCAAACAACGTATTGCATCAGGCTTGACTGGCAACTATGTATATAACGCAGCTAAAGTACTTCACTCTTCGCATACTTTAATCTTTTGTACGCGTACCGATATCTCAGCTGAGTATTTAGAACAGTTATTACAACAAGATGATCTCAGTGGTCGTTTTAAAGATGAGACTGCAAAACAGGGACAACGCGCCACACGCGAAGGCTATGTGGAGTTTTATCGCAATGAACTCAAAAATCTTTCAGCATGGATGGAAAATCAGACCTATCTTGCATTAGGACAACTCCTCTTTGCTGCTGGTCTGGAAGGAATTGACGCAACACCGATGGAAGGCTTTGACCGTAACATCATCAATCAGGAATTTGGATTAACTGAAAAAGGTCTAAAAGCCTCGGTCATCGTGGCCTTAGGATATCACAGTGAAAGTGATTTTAATGCCAAACTGCCTAAATCACGTCTCCCTGACGACGTGATTTTCACTCGTTTATAAGCATTCAAAAAAGGGAGTATTGGTTACTCCCTTTTTACATCATGGCTTTTGCCAGACAAAGTACCGCAACAATACCACTGACCAAACCAATCCACGTATAAGCCTGTAAACGCTCTTTAAAGAAAATCACACCGCTCAACACACCTAGTACCACCACAAGAATATTCATACCAGCAAAAACGATAGCAGGCGTTTCCTTGAACATCATATGTGCTTTTACATATAAAGCGATATTGGCGAAATTCAGTACACCAAGTACTAAACCCGTAAAAATATTTTTAGGTTGCCAATTCGGTTGTGTAACCGCGATATAAGCAATTGAAAGTATAAAAGCACCTATAAAAGCGAGATTGAGGGTAACAGCGGATTGTAATCCCAGACTACTGCTATATTTAAGTAGAACATCAATTGCAGCATAACCCGCCCAGACACTAAATAGAAATAAGGCGGACTTTAAGTTTAATCCTTTGCTGGCTTTCTCGGTTGCCTGTCCAATAATAATCGCTAAAATTGCGATGATTCCTAAACCCACACCCAGTAGCTTTATCTGGCTGAACTGCTCCCCAAAAATAAAATAAGCCGCCAGCAAGGACAAAATCACTGCTAGGCGCTGTGCAATTTCAGTTTTAAGAATCCCTGCAAATTGCAATGATTTTGCCAGACACAGAAAAATACTCGGCAATAAAATGGCAAGAATTAAAATCAACCACCAAGGCGTGTGATTGAAAGAAATATGGGTAATATCGGTCTTGAACCAGTAAAAACATAAAATGCTTGCACTCAAATAATTCCATGCAATCATTTGAAAAACATCAAATCCCTTTGCCTTCAGGTATTTCAATACAATCGAGACGAGAACACTACAACATGCCGCAGCAACAATCATTTCCATAATATTTATTCTAGCTTTTTAAAACACAAAAAAATGCCAGTCGATTAAAAGACTGGCATTTTCTTAAAGATCATCAATCAATTAACGATTATTTTCGTCTTCTTGACCATCTTCAAATTTAGTTTCGCCATCGAAGCCACCTTGATGACCGCCACCGAAGCCGCCTTGACCACCGAAGCCGCCTTGACCGCCGAAGCCACCTTGACCACCGAAGCCACCAGTAGAACCTTGACCACCGAAGCCGCCAGTCGCGCCTTGAGCTGGGAAGCCACCTGCAGCGCCTTGAGCACCAGCTGGACGTGGGTTACGCGCAGGAACAACTGTAGAAATCGCGTGTTTGTAAACCATTTGGCTTACAGTGTTTTTCAATAAAACGACATATTGGTCAAATGACTCAATGTGTCCCTGCAATTTGATACCGTTTACAAGGAAAATAGAAACTGGAATACGTTCTTTACGGAGAGAATTTAAGAACGGATCTTGTAAAGTTTGACCTTTAGACATTTTTAACTCCAAAAAATTTTTAAATCAGCGCAAAAAAACTATCTTTATTTTTCAACTAAAAATTATTAAAAAGACAGCTTGCGAATTTTGCTTTATCCAAAGAAGTTTCGCAAGTCTTCTTTCGCCTGCTTTATCGTCACGTAAGTTTTAAAATCGTGTATTTCTTGCAAAGAACGTAACCAAGTGTATTGACGTTTTGCTAATTGCCTTGTAGCAAATAGCGCTTTGTTCTCCATTTCTACTTTATTTTCGAGACTCAAGTCACTTTTTAATAAAAATTCTAAAGCTTGACGATAACCGACAGACCGCATAGATGGCAAATCATCATTTAAATCGTATTTTTCAATCAGTTCCTCTACTTCATTCAAAAAACCCATATCCCACATATTGCGCAATCTTTGCTCAATACGTTGATGTAATTCTAACCGATCAGGCATTAATGCGTAGTTATGAAATGTGTAACGATATGGTTGATTTTTAGGTTGTTCAGCTTGTAATTTTGTTATTGGCTCGCCCGTAATTCGATAAACTTCCAATGCCCGAATAATTCGTTGTTTGTCTGACACTTTAAATTTCTGCCCAGCAATTGGATCCACTGCGACCAATTCGTCATAAACCACCTGCCAGCCTTCTTGTTCTGCTTTTAAATTAATGGCATCCCGAATATTTTGATCTGCATTAGGTAAATTATCAGCCAGTCCTTCTAACAGAGACTTAAAGTACAGCATGGTTCCCCCCACCAAAATCGGAGTTTTACCGCGTGCGTGCATATCATCAATCAGTGGACAGACATCTTCTACAAATTGCGCCGCTGAATACACTTCTAATGGCGTAATAATATCAATTAAGTGGTGCGGATACTGTTCCTGCTCTTCTTTGGTCGGCTTAGCAGTTCCAATATCCATATCTTTATAAACTAAAGCCGAATCCACAGAAATCAGTTCATAATTACCACGCTCGTAAAGTTCACATGCCAATGCTGTTTTACCACTTGCGGTAGGCCCCATTAAATTGATGACGGGCAATTGATTTGACATGTAAAACTACTCTCCTCGAGCAAATAATTTATCTAGTTGATGCAATGGAAAAGCGCGCCAGGTTGGGCGACCATGATTACACTGACTGGCGAATTCAGTCTGTTCCATTTGACGTAATAAGGCATTCATTTCTGAAAGGCTTAATTGACGATGAGCACGTACCGCACCATGACATGCCATTCCTGCTAAAAGCTCATCACGTTTTTGTAATAAACCTCTGGCTTCATCATTTGGATCCAAATCATTTAATAGCTCTGGAATCAGATTACCAAAATCAGCCTTGTGCAAAATGGCAGGAACGCCACGTACAATCACCTGCTCATCGCCATATTGATCAATTTCCAAACCTAAACGTTGCAATTGTGGCTGTAAATCCTCAATTCGCGTCGCCTGCATGCGGGTGATAGACACCACTTTCGGAATCAGCAATTGCTGTGAGGTCCAGAACTCAGGCTTATCCCATGCCGATTTCATTTGTTGTAACAGAATCCTCTCATGAGCAGCATGCATGTCCACAATAATCAGGCCTTCAGTATTCTGAGCCAGAATGTAGATGCCATGTAACTGTGCAATCGCAATACCCAACGGAAACTCATCTACTCGGGACGGCGCATTGTCTTCTTCAGTCGTTGTCTCAGACTCTTCACGTAAAGGTGCCAAATAGGTTTTCAAGGCATTATTTAATTGTGCCGAACCGTTATATTTGGGTTGCTGAGTCTGAGCTGAATTATACTGTACCGCCTGTGGGCGACTCTGATTAAACTCGGTTAATAAATCTGTCGACACTGCAGCGGGCTGATTAGATTGCGGTTCTGTTTCTACTGCTGCACGATGCAGATTAAATTGTTCCTGATATTTGGGTTGAGGTTGATAATTAAATTGATCATCCGCCTCAGCTGTTTTCATGGCCTGTGCCAGATCAGCAGTTGCCGTCTGGAACTGCGACAAGGTTGCTTTAGCATAATGACGCACAAATTCATGCACTTCACGTTGATTCAAGAAGCGAATTTCATGCTTGGTTGGATGCACATTGACATCAATATTTTCAGGATCAACTTCTAAAAATAACAAATAAGAAGAATGTTGATGCCCATGCAAAATACCGTCATAGGCCATACGCAAGGCATGCGAAATGGTTTTATCTTTAACAATACGACCATTCACATAAACATATTGCAAATCTGCTTGAGCACGCGCATCGGATGGGTGCCCCAACCAGCCAGACAAACGCATATTGATACTATCCGAATCAATCCAGTAGGCATTTTGGATAAATTGCTGCCCCAATAATTGTTGCACACGCTGATAACGTAATTCGCCACTATCCGCGATCGGCAGGTTTAAACGAATATTATCGTTATGTTCCAAAACAAAACGGATATCGAAATGGGTTAAAGCCAGACGACGAACAATCTCTTCAATATGATTAAATTCTGTGGTCGGTTTTTTTAAGAATTTACGGCGTGCTGGGACATTAAAAAATAAATCCTGTACACGAATATGCGTACCTTTCTGGGCGGCCACTGCCTGAATCTGCTGATGATCAAAAGCCGTCCCGTTCACTTCAACCTGATAGCCAACACCCTGTTCATCCTGACTGCTGGTTAAAGTTAAACGTGATACAGCTGCGATAGACGCTAAGGCTTCGCCACGAAAGCCCAGACTCACAATGGCATGTAAATCATCTGCGGTTTGAATTTTGCTAGTGGCATGTCGCATCACCGCCAAGGGTAAATCTTCTGGATGAATCCCGTTCCCATTATCAATGATTTCAATCAGGGTAGAACCGCCCTGCGCCACCCGAATAATCAGTTCAGTTGCGCCCGCATCAATCGAGTTTTCTAATAATTCTTTGACCACTGATGAGGGACGTTCAATGACCTCACCCGCTGCGATCTGGTTGGCTAAAGCAGCATCAAGGGTATGAATACGACGAGTTGCATCATGCGCCATTCAATTGTTCCTGCAAAATTTGAATTAAAGGTTCTGATTCTGTGGTTAAGGTGACAGATCGGGTCAATTCATCCTCTGATTTTTGAATATCAATCACGATATCTGGCTTTGGAATCTCATCGCCACCTTTAGATGGCCATTCAAACAGAAATAAGGCATCGGGCGTTTCCAGATAATCACGAATACCCATCAATTCCAATTCATAAGGATCATCTAAGCGATAAAGATCGAAATGGAAAATTTCTTTACCCTGAATGGTATACGGTTCAACCAGCGTATAAGTCGGGCTTTTTACCGAACCTTGATGACCGAGGTTTTGTAAAAAATAACGGGTAAAGGTGGTCTTGCCAGCACCTAAATCACCAATCAAGTAAATAATGCCTGAATGCACGTGCTGAGACAGGATGCGTGCAAACTGTTGAGTGTCTTGTTCATGATTTAAGTTGAATTTCACTGAATATGACATGGCAAATAGAACAAAATTGGGATGCTGGCTATGATAACATTGCCCTGCTTCAAAGCCTAATAAACTCCTTTTAAACTGGCTTTTTTTACATCGTTTATACTGAGTCGTATCGCTGCATGACCTCTATTATTGAATTTACTCCACCACTGATCGACGGCGTGAGTGCCAGTAAAGTCTTTTTACCTCATGATGCTTCTGCAAACACCATTTTTGACTATCTCTGTCAGCATTTCCCTCACATACAACAAGAAGAATGGCAACAACGCTTTGCCGATGGGCTGATCTATGCAGCAGATGGTGCAAGACTCAATATAGAAAGTAGTTACACGCCCAATACTCACATTTTTTATTATCGTTTTCTCGCGCATGAAATTCATGTTCCTTTTCAACATGAAATTTTGTTTGAAAATGAAGATTTGCTAGTGGTCGATAAACCCCACTTTCTGACCATGACTCCAACTGGACAATATGTTCAGGAAACGCTTTTGGTGAGATTAAAGAAACAAACAGGATATGCCGACCTCACGCCAATTCATCGACTGGATCGGGAAACGGCGGGTGTGGTTTTATTCTGTAAGACACCTGCGACTCGCGGCATTTATCAGCAACTTTTTGCCGAACGTAAAGTCAAAAAGACTTACCACGCTATTGCTGCCCATAGACCAGAACTCAACTTTCCGCAAATCTTGCAATTGCATCTGGAAAAAGGAAATCCTTTTTACACCATGCAAATTAATCCTGAAAAAGCTGAGAATACGCAAACACTAATTGAGTTGTTGGAACACAACCAACAGTACGCAAAATACCAGCTCAAACCCAAAACAGGGAAGCAACACCAGTTACGTGTGCATTTAAATTATCTCGGCATTCCGATTTTAAATGACCCTTTTTATCCAGTTGTCGCACATAAAGCAGACGATGATTTCAGCCATCCATTACAGCTATTGGCGAAGGACATTCATTTCATAGATCCTATTCTAAAACAGGAAATGGCCTTTAAATCCAACTTTGAACTGACACTGTAGTTACATCGTAATGACAAAAATTCTATTTTTTCACCTCAAAAATATTGAAATTACATTGCAATGGTTTAAAATAGATGACGATAACTAAAAATATGTGGTTACATTCTTAATGCGTAAAACAGAAGTTTATCAGGTTCGCCTCGATTCTCAGGAAAAGAAACAGGCCTTTGCCGTTTTTAAGCAGTTGGGTATCTCCCCTGCTCAAGCCGTTCGCCTTTTCTTTAAACAAGTCGTACTGACCAAGTCGATTCCTTTTGCAATTGAAAACCAGAACATCAATATGGAACAACTGCTTAAGTTACGTAAATCGAAAGCCGCAGCATCTGCCGAGAATCCTTCAGCAGTTGAAATTGAGGACGATCACGAAGATCTATTTGAAGAATTGAATGCGCTGTTAGGTGAAAGTGACAAAACTTAACAATGTTGCATTTATAAACAAGTTTTTATTTTTTAAGCTGAATTTTTTTCGCTATTCTGACAGTCCAAATAAAATTATAAGTGTAAGGATGGGCTGGAATGATTGTTAAGCGAGCAACAAAGGAAGATCTTCATCAACTTGCTGTCTTGTTTGACGAATACCGTCAATTCTACGGTGCATCATCAAATCTTGAACAATCCTATCAATTTCTGAATCATCGTTTTGACAATAAAGACAGTGTTATTTTCATCCACGTAAAAGATGATGTATTTACAGGTTTTGTTCTACTCTACCTAGCCTTTTCTTCAGTTGCCTGTGAAACCTATTACATATTAGATGATGTCTATGTCACCCCAAGTTATCGCAAACAGGGTTCCGCTAAACAGTTGATTGATACCGCCATACTTTTTGCCCGTCATGAAAATGCTCAACGGATTAGTCTGGAAACCCAAAAAAATAATTATCAATCCCATCGCCTCTATGAACAAATGGGATTTATTCAGGACAGTGAGTTTAAGACCTATCATTGCTTCCTGAAGTAATTAAGCTTCTACAGCGATATTTTGGCTCAACTGTTTTTGTTCATCACTTAAATACATCCATTCACCTTCAGGTAAGTCTGGAAGTTCAAGCAAACCGACTTGATGTCGATGTAAAGCTTCCACTTTATTCCCGACAGCAGCCAACATACGCTTAACTTGATGATAAACGCCTTGATGAATGGTCATGCTCAACTGATGTTCCGAAAATAATTGAATATCTGTTGCAGCATAAATCCCCTTTTCATTTCTAAGTTCAACACCTTGCTGCAAGCCCTGAATTTGCTCAGGTGTGATCGGATCTGCTGTCGTGACATGATAAACCTTAGGCACATGTTTACGCGGATGGGTCAATGCTTGTAAAAATTGCCCATTATCGGTGAGGAGCAATAAACCTGTGGTGTCCTGATCCAGCCGCCCCACGCATTGGATACCACGATGCAGTAAAATCTCAGGAAACAAGCTAAATACACTTTTATGATGCGTAGCCTGATGTGAACATTCATAGCCTTTCGGTTTGTTTAAGACAATATAGACATGCTCGCGATATTGATATTCTTCACCAAAGACCTGAAATACAAGCTGATCAGTATTGATATTCTGTTTGGGATTATCACAAATCTGATTTTCAATCTGGACAGAACCATTTTTAATTAACTGCTGGCAATATTTACGTGAACCAAAGCCTTGAGATTGCAAAATTTTTTCCAGCAGCATATATAAATCCTAAACGAAACTTTTTCTATTGTACCCGATTAGCGTAAAGCCCGTTGTTCATTGCGCATTCATTCTTTATTTTTATAATTTATTCACAATTTCTTCACTTGTAATAGAACTCAAACAAAACCCTCGTGAAACTCTCTCAATCCAGATATTGCACTCCATAATTTCACTAAAAAGTCTTGTTACATTTGTCACAAGCAAAAAGAATACTGTCCAAAAGAATGGATAAGGAGTTTCATCATGAAATCAAATATGTGGTTATGTGGCGTTATCTTGGCAGCCTCGTCAATGGTCACTGTTGCACATGCAGACAACACGACTCGTGTTGCAGCAACCTCGGCTCTAGGCAGCGTAGTCGGTACAGCTATAGGTAAACAACTGGGCGGTAATACGGGTGCCATGATTGGTTCAGCAATTGGTGGCGCTGGCGGTGCAGCTGCATCAAGTAATCGACGTGACCGTACTGAAGCTGCGATTGGTGGTGGTTTAGGTGGTGTCGGTGGTTATACTGTCGGTCGTAACATGGGCGGAACCAATGGTGGCTATATCGGTGCGGCATTAGGTGCTGCTGGTGGTGCCGCTTTAGGTCAAAAAGTAGGTCAGGATCGTGATGATGACCGTCGCTATGATCGCCGTTATGACAACCGCCGCTCTTATGATGACCGTCGTTATTACAATTCACGTCATAACTACCGTCATGACAATGGTCGCCATCGCGGTTGGTACAAAAACCGTTAATCCAGTCGATTGAATATTCGTTTTACCCTTTATAGCACCTTCGGGTGCTTTTTTTATGGGATTGAAACAACATATCGAACAAATTCGATATACAAACTCAAACTTATATCGTAGTATTTCGATATATGGTTTTGAGATGTAATGATGAAAACACTACAAGATATAAAGTTCTCTATTCTGGAATTGGCTCCTGTTAGAGATGATAAGACTATTGAATTTTCACTACGCCATGCTTTAGAGCTCGCACAGCATGCTGAAAAGTTAGGCTATGAACGCTTTTGGCTGGCAGAACATCACAACATGGATGGTATTGCCAGTTCTGCTACAGCGGTCTTATTGGGTTTTATTGCTGCAAATACGCAAAAGATCCGCTTGGGTTCAGGCGGTATCATGTTGCCAAACCATGCGCCACTGGTTGTTGCTGAACAATTCGGAACATTAGCAACCCTGTATCCAGATCGTTTTGAACTGGGCTTAGGTCGTGCACCTGGTACAGATCAGATGACCATGCGTGCGTTACGCCGAGGTCGTCAGGAAACTGAAGATCAATTCCCACAAGATGTGCTGGAAATTTTACAATATTTCAAAGACCCACAGCCTAATCAGCGCATTATTGCTACACCTGGTCAAAACACCCACGTTCCAGTCTGGTTATTAGGCTCAAGTTTATTTAGTGCGCAGCTGGCAGCCAAGCTTGGACTGCCTTATTCATTTGCTTCGCATTTTGCTCCACGAATGTTAGGTCAAGCAATCGAAATCTATAGAGATAATTTCCAGCCTTCTGAATATCTGGATAAGCCTTATATTTCAATGGGCGTCCCTACTGTGGTCGCCGAGACAGACAAAGAAGCACAATATCTGGCAACCAGTTCGTATCAACGTATCTTGAATTTAATCCGTGGTCACAGCTTGAAACTCAAGCCACCGATTGAATCTACCCAAGGTCTGGCAACCAGTGCTGAGCAGCTTGCCATTCAGAATTTCTATGCTATGGCTCAAATCGGTTCGGCTGAAACCGTTAAAGCGGGTTTAAATAAAATCGCCAGCCAATATGAGGTTGATGAATTTATTTTCACCTGTGATATTTACGATACAGAGAAACGTTTAGAAAACTTTAGCCTGTTGATGGATCTTAAGAACAGCTAAATGCCGCTATCTGAAAGTAAGCATTATTTTTCGCAAATGATGCTTACTTCACGACACCGATATATTGATAAACCGTATTGGTTTTGCGATAACGCAAATACTTGGCTTGTGGTTTTCCATTTTTATCCAGCAGCATAATATCAATATGATTCAGATTTTTATCACTACGAATATAGTCAGGAGCATCATTCGGACCTTCATGATTGTTACAGTCAAAATCGACCTGTATGCGATCCAGTAATTTGGTTTTGGTCTGGAATATTTTTACTGTCTGAATCAGTCCCGTTTGAGTCGGCTGCAAAGCATCAATCGTATAAGCGCCAATACAACTGCTACCTTTATAATAACTATTCACCAAATAAACACGTTTTTCCGTTAATACAGTTTGTTTAACATCAAAAATCAAACCCGTCTCGACAGGTGTTAAATGAGTTTTCCCACTCTTTTGAGTTTGCACATAAGATGAGTATTCCCCCATCGTTCCGCCACCGCCCACATCAAAAGTATAAAACTTTAAATGTTTATCTGGTGAAAACTGAATACGCACATGGTAATGGTCTTCAAAAGCGGGAAAGGAATAATTGAAGCTGGCAGGGTCATTCTCTATTTTATTGACGATATCAGACTCGATTGTCTGATTGACCTGATAAAAATCTTTATTCGCATATTTTTGAATTATCTTTTTCTCAAACTGCTCTAATGTTTCTGCATGGATTTGGGAAACCACCAGAAGCGGTAGAAGAAGTACCAGTCTTTTCATTATATTTTCCTGTTCTTGTCATTCGGGAAATAAAAAAGCGCAGCACTTCGACCACGCTTTTCGATTGAAACGCCTATTTAACCAATACGACGTTTTAAACCAGTCATCTGTAAAACACGTGTTGAAATTTCTTCAATCGACATCTCGGTAACATTGAGATATTTAATCCCTTCCGAGATATAAATGCCTTCAACTGCACGTAGTTCCATCTGACACTGACTAAAGCTTGAATAGCGGCTATTGGCCTTACGCTCATTGCGAATTGCCACCAGACGCTCTGCATCAATCATCAAACCAAACAGTTTATGCTTATGTTCACGTAGCACTTTTGGCAAACGGTTATCGTCAAGATCTTCCTCGGTTAAAGGATAGTTTGCAACACGAATACCAAATTGCAATGACAAATAAATCGAGGTTGGCGTTTTACCAGAACGAGACACACCAATTAAAATGATATCGGCTTTGTCATAATGACGTGTTCTCGCACCGTCATCATTATCCAGTGCGAAATGTACCGCATCGATACGGGCCTTATAATATTCAGAATCTGTTACGGCATGCGTTTGTCCAACCAATGTCGTTGGCGGAACCCCTATTTCTTGTTCTAATTTACTGATTAAACCTTCAAACACATCCAGATTGACTGCTTTGGCCGTATTGATAATTTCACGGACATGCGGATCGACCAGCGTATCAAAAACCAACGGTAAAGAGCCATCCCGAGACTGACACGCATTGATCTCTGCCACAGCGACCATTGCTGCCTCTTCTGTCGCAATATAAGGCATGATATGGATATCAAAATCCACGTTTGGAAATTGCGCAAGTAGTGAATGTCCAAGGGTTTCTGCGGTAATCGCGGTGCCATCCGAAATAAAAAAAACGCTCCGTTTAATTTCTTTACTTACGGGCATCAAAATTCTCCTTAAACATTTGTCTTAGTGCTCTATAATCTTTATAGTAAACTCATCTAACATGACTGTCGCTTAGTAAAATACTAAATCTAGGCACTTTTGTATAATTTCATACCAATGATGGTCATTCATACTGCAAAAAAAGTGGAGTAAATACTTTGGAAGCGCGCGTAATCGGTCTGGAAAAATTAGGAAAACACGATGTCGAACTCGTAGGTGGGAAAAACTCATCTCTGGGTGAAATGATCAGCCATTTATCCAATGCTGGTGTATCGGTACCGGGTGGTTTTGCAACAACTGCTGCTGCCTATCGTGAGTTCTTGGATCAAAGCGGCTTAAATGCTCGAATTCAGGCTGAACTTACCCAACTCAATGTTGATGATGTCATTGCACTTGCTGAGACTGGTGCGAAAATCCGTAAATGGATTGTTGACACTCCGCTTACTGCGACATTAGAACAAGAAATTCGTGATGCTTTTGCAGCACTTTCAAACGGCAACCCAGACATTGCCGTTGCTGTACGTTCTTCGGCAACTGCTGAAGACTTACCTGACGCTTCATTTGCAGGGCAACAAGAAACTTTCTTAAATATCCGTGGTATTGATAATATTCTTATCGCGATTAAAGAAGTATTTGCTTCTCTTTATAATGACCGCGCAATTGCTTACCGTGTACACCAAGGTTTTGAACATAGTGTTGTTGCCCTTTCTGCTGGTGTACAACGTATGGTTCGTTCTGAAACAGGCGCTGCTGGTGTAATGTTTACACTAGATACAGAATCTGGTTTCCGTGATGTCGTATTTATTACTGCATCTTACGGCTTGGGCGAGATGGTTGTACAAGGTGCTGTTAACCCTGACGAATTCTATTTATCAAAACCATTATTAAATGCGGGTAAACATTCTGTTTTACGTCGTAACCTCGGTTCTAAACACCAGAAAATGATTTATGGTGAAGAAGGTGCGGCGGGTAAATCAGTTGTGATCGTTGATGTTGAAAAACAGGAACGCCAACAGTTTGCATTAAATGATCATGAGCTTCACGAATTAGCGAAGCAAGCTTTGATCATTGAACAGCATTATGGTTCTCCAATGGACATCGAATGGGCGAAAGATGGCGATGACGGCCAAATCTATATCGTTCAAGCACGTCCAGAAACAGTAAAAAGTCGCCAGAATGTCGGCACAATGGAACGTTACCTGTTAAAGCAACGTGGTACTGTTATTTGTGAAGGTCGTTCAATCGGTCAACGTATCGGTTCTGGTAAAGTCCGTGTTGTCACGTCGATTAAAGAAATGGACAAGGTACAGGACGGTGATGTACTTGTATCTGACATGACTGACCCAGATTGGGAACCAGTGATGAAGCGTGCCGCTGCCATTGTGACCAACCGTGGTGGTCGTACTTGTCACGCAGCAATTATTGCACGTGAATTAGGTGTTCCTGCGATTGTCGGTTGTGGTAATGCAACAGAAGTTCTTGCTGATGGTCAGGAAGTGACTGTTTCATGTGCTGAAGGTGATACAGGCTTCATTTATGAAGGTGCGCTAGACTTTGAAGTGCAACGCAACTCAATTCACTCTATGCCACAATTACCGTTCAAAATCATGATGAACGTGGGTAACCCTGACCGCGCATTTGACTTTGCTCAGATTCCAAACGAAGGGATCGGCCTTGCACGTCTTGAGTTCATCATTAACCGTATGATTGGCGTACACCCGAAAGCATTATTGAACATTGACAGCTTACCACGCGAAACACGTGCTGCTGTTATGGCGCGTACTGCGGGCTACTCTTCTCCAATCGAATTCTATGTTGAGAAATTGGTTGAAGGTATTTCTACACTTGCAGCAGCATTTGCAGACAAGCCAGTGATCGTTCGTATGTCTGATTTCAAGTCAAACGAATATGCAAACTTGATCGGCGGTAAACTTTACGAGCCAGAAGAAGAAAACCCGATGTTGGGCTTCCGTGGTGCAAGCCGTTATGTTTCGGATAACTTCCGTGACTGCTTCGAACTTGAATGTCGTGCATTGAAAAAAGTTCGTGATGAAATGGGCTTAACCAACATTCAAATCATGATCCCATTCGTACGTACGGTTTCTGAAGCAAAACGTGTGATTGAATTACTTGCTCAAAACGGCTTAAAACGTGGTGAGAATGGTCTAAAAGTGATCATGATGTGTGAACTTCCAACCAATGCATTATTGGCTGAACAGTTCCTTGAACACTTCGATGGCTTCTCGATTGGTTCAAACGACTTAACCCAGTTAACACTCGGTCTTGACCGTGACTCTGGTATCGTTTCTCACCTGTTCGACGAACGTGATCCAGCAGTTAAAGCGCTTCTTTCTATGGCAATTCATGCATGCCGCAAAGCAGGCAAATACGTTGGTATTTGCGGTCAAGGTCCTTCGGATCATCCTGACCTTGCGAAGTGGCTCATGGAACAAGGCATTGAATCTGTGTCATTGAACCCTGACTCAGTGCTTGATACTTGGTTCTTCCTCGCTGAAGAACAGATCAAGAAAGCTTAATCTTTTTTAGAAAAAGACCCTCTTTCGTAGGGTCTTTTTTCATCTTTCGTAATTGAGATTTTTAAATTATGCAAATTTACTTGGCTCGTAACAATCAACAAGCTGGTCCCTATAGTTTAGAACAAGTGAACCAAATGCTTGCCAGTCAACAAGTTTTATTGACGGATCTGGCTTGGCACGAAGGTATGACTGAATGGAAAACACTTGGTGAACTTACTCAAGGTAAACTTGTATACGAACCTGTAGGTTACACACCTTTTAGTGCTCCGATTAAAACAGAAACAGAGAACGCTTCTTTTAAAATCAAGGTTGAGCAAAAAGCCAAACCAGAATTAGCACCCTTCCACTCTCGTGCGCTTGCAAAAGTACTGGACTTGATTCTTTGGTTGCCAATGGCAGCTATTCCTTCTTTTTTCTTTAACGAAAGCCAATATAAAGAATTGTTTGAAATTCAAAAGCAATTACAGGCAGCTCAAGTTGCATCAAGTAAGGCTGTAGAATTACAGCAGCAGCTCATGCACCTTATTCCGAATGAAGCATGGATGAGTATTTTTGCTTATTTGATTATTATGCTCATAATTCAGGCTTTTTTTATTGCAAAATCAGGTCAGAGTATTGGTAAGAAAATTGCGAAAATTAAAATTGTAGATGCTGAAACATTTACTCAAGTCAGCTCAATTCGCGCTTTTTGGTTACGCAGTATTTTGTTCATTATTTTAAATCTGCTGTTTATGCCATTTATTACAATTGTTGATTATGCTTTCTTCGCATTGAACAAAAATCGTCAAACTCTGCACGATAAATTGGCAAAAACCAAGGTAATTAAACAGTAATCACAAATCAATAAAGAAAAGAGGATTTATTCCTCTTTTCTTTTATATTAAATTGATATCTATACAAAAAGAACTTAACTCAACCTTAATTCCTACAAGATAAATCGGGTTTTAAAACAAGCATTTCAGGCCACTTTATCAGTAGCTTAGTTCTTCAATATGAGGCATAATGCCCAACAACGTAGCGGTGTCGCGTGATTGCTAAGCATTTTTTAAACAATTCTTATCAATCACGCGACACTTTAATCGCTATCCCATAATTTAATTAGGGAATGGGACTCTTCACCGAGGTTGTAAAATGAGACAAACGATTTTAGCTGTATTGTCTTTATCTGCGATGGCCGCGCTCTTAACTGGGTGTGGCGGTGATATGGTACTTCTAAACAATAAAGGTCCAGTTGGTCAAGGTCAAAGTAACTTGATGATGACTGCGATCTATTTAATGCTATTGGTGGTAATTCCATCAATTGTTATGGCATTGTGGTTTGGTTGGAAATATCGCGCGTCGAATAAAGATGCAGACTATAAACCTACTTGGGCACACTCTACGACAATTGAGATCGTTGTTTGGGGTGTTCCTGTCATTATTATTGGTATTTTAGCTTGGTTAACTTGGTGGGGTTCCCACAAGTACGACCCTTACCGTCCGTTAGAATCTGATAAAGCACCATTAACTATTCAAGCTGTCGCTGAACAGTTCAAGTGGATTTTTATCTATCCTGAGCAAAACATTGCAACGGTAAATGAAGTACGCTTCCCAGAGCAAACACCAGTAAGCTTTAAGATCACTTCTAACTTTACGATGAACTCTTTCTTCATCCCACAGTTAGGTGGCCAGATCTACGCAATGGCTGGTATGCAAACTCACCTGCACCTATTAGCAGATGAACCAGGTATTTTCCGTGGTTTCTCAGCAAACTATTCAGGTTACGGTTTCTCACAAATGCGCTTTAAAGCACACAGTGTGACTGAACCAGAATTTGCACAATGGGTAGCAGACATCAAAGCTGGTAAAGGCGACACAATCGTTGTTGATGAGCATGGTACAAAAGCCATTCAAAAACCGATCCTTGACCAAGCCGAGTTAGCAACGCTGAAAGATGGCGATCGTTCTAAGCATCAGATCGAGCATTTAGTGAATCGTGCTAAAGCTGCTGGTGATGAAGAAGCGCTTGCTAAAGCTGAAGCGATGACACCGTTCCCGACTAAGCCACACCCAGTGACTTATTACTCATCAGTTGAACCAAAATTGTTTGAAACAATCATCAACCACTATATGAGTAACTATCACGGTGCTGACCATTCTGCTGGACATGCAACAGCAGAAACTCATGCTGCAGCAGAACACGCTGCTCAAGGGGAATAAGACATGGATATGATTTTTGGTAAACTTGGGTGGGATTCGATCCCGACAGAACCCCTTGTACTTGTCACCATGGTCTTTATGGCACTTGGTGCAATTGCTGTTTTAGGCGGTATCACCTATTTCAAAAAATGGGGATATTTGTGGAATGAGTGGTTTATTACTGTAGACCATAAAAAGATTGGTATCATGTATATCATCGTATCTGTTGTCATGCTTTTGCGTGGTTTCGCCGATGCGATCATGATGCGTCTACAACTTTTCCTCGCTAAAGGCGGCGGTGAAGGTTACTTACATCCTGACCACTACGACCAGATCTTCACCGCGCACGGTGTTATCATGATCTTCTTCGTGGCAATGGGTCTCGTTGTCGGTATGATGAACATCTCTGTACCTTTACAGATTGGTGCTCGTGACGTTGCTTTCCCATTATTGAACTCTTTAAGCTTCTGGTTATTCGCTGGTGCTGCTGGTTTGATGATGCTTTCACTTGTATTAGGTGAATTTGCTGCGACTGGTTGGATGGCTTACCCTCCTCTATCTGGCATTCAATATTCTCCTGGTGTTGGTGTTGACTACTATATCTGGGCACTTCAGGTTTCTGGTCTAGGTACGCTTTTATCTGGTGTTAACTTCTTTGTTACCATCATCAAAATGCGTGCACCTGGCATGAAATTGATGGATATGCCTATTTTCACGTGGACTTCACTTTGTACGGCTGTATTAATCATTGCATCATTCCCTGTATTAACAGGTACACTTGCAATGCTTACGCTTGACCGTTACTTCGGCTTCCATTTCTTCACCAATGAGCTTGGCGGTAGCCCAATGCTTTACGTGAACTTGATCTGGACTTGGGGTCACCCTGAAGTATATATCTTGGTATTACCAGCATTTGGTCTATACTCAGAAATCGTTGCAACCTTCTCTCGTAAAGCGTTGTTCGGTTATAAGTCTATGGTGTATGCAACTATCGCGATTACTGTTCTTGCGTTCGTTGTATGGCTTCACCACTTCTTCACCATGGGTGCTGGTGCGAACGTTAACGCGTTCTTCGGTATCATGACCATGGTTATTGCGATTCCTACAGGTGTGAAAATCTTCTCTTGGTTATTCACAATGTATAAAGGTCGCATCACCTTCACTACCCCTATGTTATGGACGCTTGGCTTCCTTGTAACATTCGGTATTGGTGGTTTAACTGGTGTACTTATGGCTGTTCCACCTGCGGACTTCCTTGTACACAACTCATTATTCTTGATCGCTCACTTCCATAACGTAATTATCGGTGGTGTGGTGTTTGGTATGTTTGCCGGCATCATCTTCTACTGGCCGAAAATGTTTGGTTGGAAGCTCAATGAAGCATGGGGTAAAGCTGCGTTCTGGTTCTGGTTCTTCGGTTTCTATTTTGCATTCATGCCACTTTATATCCTTGGTTTCATGGGTATGACACGTCGTTTGAATACATATGACAACCCAGAATGGGATCCGTACTTGGCTATCGCTTTATTCGGTGCTGTTCTTGTTGCGATCGGTATTGCATGCTTCTTGATGCAAATCATCGTTGGTTTCTTACAACGTAAGGACAACATGGACCATACTGGCGATCCATGGGATAGCCGTACCCTTGAATGGGCAACGTCATCTCCTGCTCCATTCTATAACTTTGCACATGTACCAGAAGCTAGCGGTGTTGACCGTTTCTGGACTGACAAAGAAAATGGTGTAGCATACGCACGTAACACTAAATATGAAGACATCCACATGCCGACTGATCGTGCTGCTGGTTTTGTCATTGCAATGTTCATTACATTACTTGGCTTTGCACTTATCTGGCATATTTGGTGGCTTGTTGTTGTTTCATTCGTTTCAGCTGTTGTTAGCTTGATCGTAAGCTCATTCACCAAGAATGTTGACTACTACGTTCCTGCTGCTGAAGTTGAGCGTATTGAAAACGAACGCTATGCTTTACTTGAAAAACACTTGAAGAAGGACTAAGGAAATGGCTGAAGTACTTCATCACGACAACCACGGCCACGATGGTCATCATGAACATGATGATACGGACTTAACGGTCTTTGGTTTCTGGACATACTTGATGAGTGACTTGATTCTTTTCGGATCACTCTTCATTGCGTTCGCTGTATTAAGCAGTCATATCCCGCCAGGAACCCCAAGTGCATATGACCTGTTCCATGATTCATTAGGTTTCGTTTTAACTGAAACATTTGCCTTATTGATCTCATCGGTAACATTTGGTTTTGCTGTACTTGCATCTTATAAAAAGAATGTAAATCAAGTGATCACTTGGTTATTCATTACATTCCTTTTTGGTGCATCGTTCATTGGTATGGAAATCTATGAATTCCATCACCTTGTACACGAAGGCCACGGTCCTACTCACAGTGCATTCTTATCATCGTTCTTTACTTTGGTTGGTACACACGGTATCCACGTAACTTCTGGTTTAGTCTGGATGCTGGTATTGATGTATCAAATCAAAAAGAATGGTTTGACTTTACCGAATACACGTCGTCTTGCTTGCTTAAGCTTGTTCTGGCACTTCCTTGACATCGTTTGGATCTGTGTATTCAGCGTCGTTTACTTACTGGGAGTTCTCTAATGAGTAGTCATGACCATAATGCTGCAGGTGCGTCACACGGTAACTTTAAGCAATACACTGTTGGATTTATCCTATCTGTTATCCTCACCATCATCCCGTTCGGGATGGTGATGGCTGGCGGTTTCAGTCGTGGCGTTTTAGTTACAGTAATTGCAATTACTGCTGTTGCTCAGGTACTTGTACAACTTGTGTACTTCCTACACATGAATACATCGTCTGATCAACGTTGGAACCTTATTGCATTTATCTACACAATCTTATGTATCGCTGTACTTTTAGTCGGCTCTGTGTGGATTATGAATTACTTACACTACAACATGATGATCTAAACTGATTGTCATGTGGAAAAAGTATTTATTCCTGACTAAACCAGGAATTCTCTTCGGTAATTTTATTACCACCTTGGGCGGCTTCTTCTTAGCCGCCCAAGGCTCTATAGACTTCCTCTTATTATTATTGACCTTGATTGGAACAACACTTGTAGTTGCTTCTGGTTGTGTGGTGAATAATGTAATTGATCAAGACATCGATCAAAAAATGCAGCGCACCATGAACCGAGCGCTTGTGACTAAAACGATTTCCCCTACTGTTGCCATGTTATATGCATTGGTTTTAGGCGTTATTGGCTTTAGCATTCTCTGGTTCTATGTCAATGCCTATGCATTTTTATTTGCTGTGATTGGTTTTGTGGTCTATGTCGGTTTTTATAGTTTGTGGACGAAACGTACCACAATCCATCAAACTGTCATTGGTAGTATTTCTGGAGCGAGTCCTCCTGTTATTGGTTATACGGCTGTAAGTCATCAGTTCGATATGGCGGCCTTATTGATTTTCGTTGCATATGCTTTATGGCAAATGCCGCATTCATGGGCAATCGCAATTTATCGTTTTGACGACTACAAAAATGCAGGCGTTCCTATTTTACCTGTGGCACGTTCAATTTTAAGAACGAAGATTGAATCACTGATTTATGTGGTTTTATTTACCGTTGCAATGAATGCTTTATTTGTATATGGATACACCAACATCATTTTTCTGGTGATCTGTAATGCACTTTGTATTTATTGGTTCTACATTGGTATTTTAGGATTTAAGGCTAAAGACGATCAACTTTGGGCTAAACGCTTTTTCCTTTTTTCAGTAATTCTCGTTACTGTCATTAGTTTAAGCTTTAGTTTTACCTTTAAAAGCCCTGCACCATTCTTCCCTATTTTTTAAAAAGATAGAGGATTCTCTATCTTTTTATTCTCCCTGTATAGTTCTTCATTTCGTGCAATAAAAACATTTGCTTCTTTATTGCCTAAATGAGACGTTCACCTTACGTTATCTTAAACTCGATCCTACGATAGAATTGATGATCAAGTTTGCTCGCACCTTTTATTTTTTTAAAGCCCCCTTCTCATTTCACCCAAGATCAATGTTCATTCTATTTTTAACTTTTTTATCAAAAAATAAAAACTAAAAAAACCAAGCAGATTTGCTTTATCGCTCTGATTTGAATATAATCCCCGCTTCGCAATTTGCGACATAACTTTTTAAGTTATGACTCCTTGCTTCTGATTTTTATAATTAGGGGCTGCTTAAACCGTAAGGAGCTGACAATGCGTCACTACGAAATCGTACTATTGGTACATCCAGACCAAAGCGATCAAGTTGTAGGTATGGTTGAACGCTATATCTCTCAGATCAAAGAAGCTGAAGGTCAAATTCACCGTTTAGAAGATTGGGGCCGCCGCCAATTGGCTTACCCGATTAACAAAATTCACAAAGCACACTACATTCTTATGAATGTTGAATGTGGTCAAACGACTCTTGATGAATTAGAAGAATTGTTCCGTTATAACGACGCGATCATTCGTAACATCATCATCCGTCGTGAACACGCAATTACTGAAGAATCTTTACTTGCTAAGAGTGCTGAAGAAAAACGTGCGCGTAAAGCTCAACGTGAAGAAGCACAACAAGCAGTTCAAGAAGCTGAATAAGGAGAACATCAATGGCACGTTTTTACCGTCGTCGCAAGTTCTGCCGCTTTACAGCTGAGAATGTTGCGTACATCGACTACAAAGATATCGACACTTTAAAACAGTACATCACTGAAAACGGCAAGATTGTTCCTAGCCGTATTACAGGTACTAAAGCTCGTTATCAACGTCAATTAGCGTTAGCTATTAAACAAGCTCGCTATTTGTCTTTGATTCCGTACACTGACAACCATAAGTAAGTGAGGTGAGCTGTGGACGTTATCTTATTACAACGCATTAAAAACCTTGGTAAATTAGGCGACAAAGTATCAGTTAAAGCTGGTTACGGTCGTAACTTCTTGATCCCTCAAGGTAAAGCTGTAGCTGCAACTGAAGCAAACACTGCTGCTTTTGAAGCTCGTCGTGCTGAACTTGAGAAACAAGAAGCTGAAGTATTAGCTGCTGCGAATGCACGTGCTGAACAATTGAACGAAGTTAACATCGTTATCACTGCGAAAGCTGGTGACGAAGGTAAACTCTTCGGTTCTATCGGTACTCGTGACATCGCTGATGCTTTAACTAATGCTGGTCTTGCTGTAGACCGTGCAGAAGTTCGTTTACCAAACGGTGCGCTTCGTCACACTGGTGAATTCAACATCGCAATCCAATTGCACCATGATGTTGTTGCTGAAGTTCTCGTTACTATCGTATCTGAGTAATTTCTGCAAAGAAAAAGAGCATGTTTTACATGCTCTTTTTTTATGTCTAAAAAATACAAAAAGACTTCGAATTAAGTTTTAAATTTTTATAATTCTCATCTCTATAGGGCCTCATATGCAAAAGAAGAATCGTATCATCGCTTTGGTACTCGCAATGTTTTTAGGTTTTTTCGGAATAGATCGTTTCTATCTCGGCAAAAAGACCAGTGGTATTTTAAAATTAATCACATTTGGTGGCTTAGGTTTCTGGTGGTTTATTGATGCCATCCTACTTCTGCTTGATGCCTTCCTTTATTCCTTGGGCAAAGATACAGGTTTTGTCAAAGATGCTCAAAAGAATGATCTTCGCTACGGTCTTTCTGCTTACCGCTTAAAAAATGGAAAGTTCGTACAAGACTGGTTTGCAAAACCTTAATGTAAAATCGCTCATTTTTATCTTTACACCAACCTGACCACACTGGATGTAATAGCAGAAATGACTATCTATTATGCTATTGCATCACTTACACAATTTTCCCTGAATTAAATTGTCCAGATCAGCTTCATTTGGATTAAGATAGTCACTCGGTCGTGTTTCATCTTTTTTATTAGGTCTTGTTATGTCACAGGCGAATGCCAATTTTACAAAAAATTCTCCAAACACAGAGAGTAAAGTGAGTGACTCAGGTCAACTAAAAGAATTCCGTACTCCACCTCACAATCTTGCAATTGAACAAGCTGTTTTAGCTGCTTTGATGACGGTAGCTGAATCATTTGAACAAGTCAGTGACTTACTGAAAGAAAATGATTTCTATGCAACACGTCACAAATATATTTATCGTGCCATTGAAAAACTGGCACAAGAAAACTCACCTTACGATGCTGTTTTGGTGAATGACTGGTTGCTCAAACAAAACTTGCTTGATGCCATTGGTGGTGAAGAATATCTAATGCAATTGATGGCAGACTCTCCATCAAGCTTCTACAACCTTGAAATTTATGCAAATAAAATCAAGGAATTCTCAACTCTGCGTAACATGATCAAGATCAGCAGTGATATTTTACAAAATGCCTATGACACCAAGGGTCGACCAGTCAGCGAAATTCTTGATTTAGCAGAAACCAGTATTTTCTCTTTGGCAGAACAGCATAACAACAATAAAAAAGATTCTGGGCCAAAATCAATCAGCTCTGTAACTGCTGACGTTATCACAAAATTAGATGAACTCTCTAAACTCGATGGCAACATTACTGGTTTAACCACCGGATTCTTAGAGCTGGACAATAAAACTTCAGGGATGCAACCGGGTGACTTGATTATTGTTGCAGCACGTCCATCGATGGGTAAAACCACATTCGCGATGAACCTGGTTGAAAGTGTACTGCAATATAACCGCTTACCAGCGCTCGTATTCTCAATGGAGATGCCAGCCGACTCCATTGCCATGCGTTTGATCTCAGCAATGGGTAAAGTCCATCAAGGACATTTGCGTTCGGGTAATCTGGATGCGGATGAATGGACCAAAGTGACCGGTACGATTCTGCAATTACAAGAAATGCATCTCTATATCGATGACTCATCAGCCCTACCGCCAACCGAACTTCGTGCCCGTGCGCGTCGTGTGGCCAAAATGCATGATGGCAAAATCGGCTGTATCATGGTCGATTACTTACAGTTGATGAAAGTACCAGGTATGGGCGATAACCGTGTGGGTGAGATCTCGGAAATTTCCCGAAGCTTGAAAGCGCTTGCCAAAGAAATGCAATGTCCTGTTATCGCACTATCACAGCTTAACCGTAGTTTGGAGAACCGACCAAACAAGCGTCCAGTGATGTCCGACTTACGTGAATCGGGTGCGATCGAGCAGGATGCCGACTTAATCATGTTTATTTATCGTGATGAAGTCTATAACAAAGAGTCAAAAGAAGCAGGCACCGCCGAAATCATCATCGGTAAACAGCGTAACGGTCCAATTGGTAGCGTACGCCTTGCCTTTGAAGGTCAATACACCCGTTTTAGTAACCTCTCACCTGAGTTCTATGCCCAGTATGATGATGAGGAATAATTTTTACCCGATTTAATTGCTTTATCTACTTTCCAAGTCGTCCCAAAGGAGAAATCAGGGTGCGCCAAGCAACAGTTTATATTGATAGTGATGCACTACAATATAATTTCAACCGCGTTAAACAACTTGCTCCACATTCAAAAATTGTCAGTATGGTCAAAGCCAATGCTTACGGACACGGAGTTAAAGATTGTTTAGCCGCCTTGGATGCCACAGACGCCTTTGGTGTCGCCTGTTTAGAAGAAGCGCTAGAAATCAGGCAACTGGGATATACTCAACCGATCACACTGATTGAAGGTATTTTCTCTGCAGATGAAATGACCCATGTCATTGAGCAAAAGCTTGAATGTATCGTTCACCATACCCATCAAGTTGAATGGCTGATCCAGCATAAACAAGCCTACAATGCATTGGGTTTAAAAGTTTGGGTAAAGCTGAATAGCGGAATGAACCGTTTAGGCTTTAAAGTCACTGAAATTATTGATGTTATTCAACGTTTAAAAGTAGAAGGTTTTACCTGTGTGCTCGCCATGCATTTCGCCAATGCCGATGTAGATCACCCACTGAATGAACAGCAAATAGAACAATTCTTACAGGTTAAAGAGGCATGTGCACCGATTTTGGCCTCATGCTGCAATTCAGCGGCAATTTATAAATATCCTGAACTGCATTTTGATTTTGTCCGTCCTGGCATCATGCTATACGGCGCCTCCCCATTTGTAGATAAAAATATACATGATCTCGATCTCAAGGCTGTAATGACCTTTAGTGCAGAAATCATTGCTTTGAATGAAATCCAGCAAGGTGAATGTGTGGGCTATGGTTCAACCTATGCAGCAACCTGCCCTTCAAAAATTGCCATTGTTTCGATTGGTTATGGAGATGGCTATCCACGTGCCTATACGCAGCAGAATTTTGTGGCCATTGACCAACAGCTCGTTCCCGTCGTTGGACGTGTCAGCATGGATATGATGGCAATTGATATCACCAATATCAAAGCTGAACTTGGCACGAAAGTGGAGCTTTGGGGAACCAATCGTCTCGTAGATGATGTTGCAAAAGCAAACGGAACCATTGGCTATGAATTATTGTGTCGTTTAAGCAATCGACCACGACGTAAAGTCATTTAAGTGCACAAAAAATCCAGACCAATGTCTGGATTTTTTATTTATACCTAATTAAAGATCATAATCTGCTGTCGGCTTTGGTAACTCTTGTAAACCACGGCGTAATGTCTCCGACCATTGCTTACTAATCTGGGTAAAGTAAGGATCATTTTCACTAATCCGCTTGCCCGTGGGGATCTTGAAGCTATCTTTATGATAAACCAGCGCATCCAATGGTAAACCTACAGATACATTTGAACGTAATGTCGAGTCAAAGGAAATAAGCGCACAACGCAATGCATCATCTAAAGGCATTTTGTAATACAAAGCGCGATCCAGAATCGGTTTTCCGTATTTACTTTCACCAATCTGGAAATAGGGCGTATCCGTGGTTGCGCAAATAAAATTACCCTGCGGATAGACATTATACAGCTGCATTTTGTCGCCCTGAATTTGGCCTGCCACCAAGATACTGCAAGAATAATTTATCTGTTCATGTGGATCTGCAGTGATATCTCCAAGTACCTTGCGTAAGGTTTTACCAATCAGTTCGGCCACCTCAAACATAGTATTGACTGTATTCAGATTAGGTTCCTGTCGTAACACCAGCGCATTTTGCAAATGTCCAATCACCGCTTGGGTTGTCGCTAAATTGCCTGAGGTTTGCAAGGCTATAAAGCGCTCGCCTTCGACCCCAAAAGTGTGCAATTTCCGAAACACAGAAATATGATCAACCCCAGCATTAGTACGGGTATCACTAATCAGTACCAGACCCTGTTCTAATCTTAAAGCACAACAATACGTCATCTTTTTCTCTCTACATTTGACAAGTCAAAACCTGAACCGTAGACACCTTTTAAATGAACATTTTTTACTCTTATTTAAAATATTTAAGCAAAAGCGTGCTCATTTCAGTCGTAAATACGTAATCTGGATAGGATGGACTTGCTAATTAGGTATAGTTTTTTTATTGTGTGTGCTTTAGACCATTGAATTACGTATTACGCTTATGTCATCCGTACAAGAAAAAGAAACTTCAAATAGCCTTTATCGCCAGTGGCAAATTTTATCCCGTCTTTCTACAGGGAAATGGATGGGTACCCGAGAATTACAAGAAATTTTAGAACGTGAAGGCATTGATATTAGCTTGAGAACGATTCAGCGCGATTTAA
Organism: Acinetobacter sp. YK3; assembly: GCF_001729365.1. NCBI lineage: Bacteria > Pseudomonadati > Pseudomonadota > Gammaproteobacteria > Moraxellales > Moraxellaceae > Acinetobacter > Acinetobacter sp. YK3. Next base: position 16,679 of record NZ_LZPJ01000076.1, on the reverse strand, counting down.
ATCAGATTGCGCAGCGTTTCCCTATTGAAAGTAATAAAACCGTCCCTCAAGGGTGGCGCTGGCGTTCTGACGCACCTATTCAAAGCTTGCCACACATGACCAGTTCGCAAGCGGTAACGTTCATGATGGTTGAAGAGCATTTACGTCACTTGCTTCCACCCAGCTTATTAGAAGAAATGACCCCTTGGTTTGATCTTGCCAAACGTAGCCTTTCTACCCAAAACAACGTGAGACAATGGATTAACCGCGTTCGAATCGTACCTGCGACCCAGCCACTCATCCCACCAGTAGTAGACAAGCATGCTCAGCAAGCGATTTATGAAGGTTTATTACAAGATAAACAGATTGAATGTATTTACCGTGCCAGAACTCATCAAGGTGAAGATAAAACCTATATCCTGAACCCATTGGCATTGGTACAAAAAGGTGCAGTGATTTACTTGATCTGTACCCGTAACGATAAAACTGAGGTTCAGACCTTTGCCTTACATCGTTTTAAATCTGCGACCGTACTAGATAATCGCGCATTACATCCTGTGAATTTTGATATTGATAATTATATTGAATCGGGCGCTCTCGGTTTCCGTGTGGACTATAACAAGCCAACTGAACAAATTCAGTTAAAACTGACGATGAGCGAAAGTACAGCACGAAGTTTTTATGAAAGTCAGCTCAGCAAGGATCAAGTCATTCAGCCGTTGGAAGAGAATATTGTTGAAGTTTCTGCAACAGTTCCCTTTACCTCACAACTGGTCTGGTGGCTCAGAAGTTTTGGTAAAAAGATTCTAAATATTGAACCTGCCGCTGTTTATAACGCAGTGAAAGAAATTGAAGAGAGTGAGCAATAAAAAAGAGAACCTTTCGGTTCTCTTAGACTTTTTATAATTTTTATTATTCAATCATCAGTTTTTTATTATTCTTGTTTTAAATGTCAAACCAACCTCTCTCCCCGCCTTGATCAAAATTGGTTTGCACCTTTTTTAGCGCTGTGATGCAAAACAACATCGGCACGCCAATTCATAGCCGTTGTAGCGGATTCTCTTTTTCGTCATAGTTAAAACCCTCTTTGTTTGAACGTAAAGCTAATATAACGAGGATTTTTGAGGCTGTGAAATAACAAAGTCTGGAATCCAAAGCTGATTTTTTGCTATCACAATTTTCTAGACCAAAGACATATTATTGATCATCTTGATGCTCAAACAAGGTCTCAAAACGATGTAAATGCGTAAAACACCCAATTTGTGTTTGATATTGATCAATTTGAGGCACTAAGCGCTGAAAATGCTCAGACTGTACATGTAAATCCAGTGCTGCCCGATCGACCCATTCCTCAATAAAAACAAAATGCCCTTTTTGCTTATGGTCATGGTAAAGGTCGTAAGCGATACATCCTGCTTCCGTTCTGGTCTTTTCGACAAGCTCTTGATACAGCGGTAAAACTGCATCAGTGTGTTCGGGTTGGATAAAGTCTTCTGCAATTAGTTTTAAAGTCATATTGGCTCTTATTCTTCTGAAATTTTTCCATAAAAAAAGCTCTCAAATTCATGAGAGCTTTTTTGTCACCAACTCAGCTTATGCTGAAAATGGATGACGTAATACGATTGTTTCTGCACGGTCAGGACCTGTTGAAACGATATCAATTGGGCAACCAATTAACGTTTCAATGCGGCGTACATAAGCCAATGCATTTGCAGGAAGTTGATCGATTTGAGTCAAACCTACAGTAGACTCGCTCCAACCTGGCATTGTTTCATAAATCGGCTTCAAGCTTTCGAATGAAATCGCATCAGAAGAACCTGCACAGCCTGAATCTACATCTTCATAACCCACACAGATTTTCACTTCTTCTAAACCATCTAATACATCAAGTTTAGTCAAGCAAATACCAGACAATGAGTTTACTTCAACTGAACGACGTAGAATTTCTGCATCGAACCAACCACAACGACGTTGACGGCCAGTAGACGCACCAAATTCATGACCTACAGTACCTAAATGACGACCAATCGCATCACCTGTATCGGTTGCAGCATCATAGTGCAATTCAGTTGGGAATGGACCAGCACCAACGCGTGTTGTGTATGCTTTGGTAATACCCAATACATAGTCTAAATGAAGTGGGCCCATACCTGAACCAGAGCTTACACCACCAGCAGTGGTATTCGAGCTAGTTACGTATGGATATGTACCATGATCGATGTCAAGTAATGAACCTTGTGCACCTTCAAACATGATTGCCTTACCTTCTTTACGGTAATCATGTAACACTTTAGTCACGTCAATCACTAACGGTTCAAGCACTTCACGCCATTGGTTGCAAAGCGCAAGTACATCTTCAAACTTAACTTCTTCAACGCCATAGAATTGAGAAAGCTGGAAGTTATGAAGTTCAAGCATTTCCTGAAGTTTTTCTTCAAGCAATGCACCGCCACGGATCAAGTCAGCTACGCGTACAGCGCGACGTGCAACTTTATCTTCGTAAGCTGGACCAATACCACGACCTGTCGTACCGATTTTTGCGTTACCACGTTTTTTCTCACGTGCTTGGTCAAGCGCAATGTGGTTTGGCAAAATTAATGGACAGTTTGGAGAAATACGTAAACGTTCTTTAACAGGTACGCCTTCTTCTTCCAGAATCGCCATTTCTTTAATTAGGGCTTCAGGAGAAAGAACAACACCATTACCGATTAAGCACAATACGTTTTCACGTAAAATACCTGATGGAATGAGGTGCAATACAGTCTTCTTACCACCTACCACAAGAGTATGACCTGCGTTGTGTCCGCCTTGATAGCGTACTACCGCAGCCGCTTGATCTGTGAGCAGGTCGACGATTTTACCTTTTCCTTCGTCGCCCCATTGGGTACCAAGTACCACAACATTTTTGCCCATAATAGCCTCATTACATCATGCTGTTAAAATTGGAAACCAAGTCTTAAATACTTGGCAATTAAATCTTTTCAATTACCCACTGACCATTTTGAGACACCATCTGATGGGTCGCATATGGCACTGAGCTTAAATCATCATTACCTAACAATTGCACCACACGTAAACCTTGGCTACGCGCATCTACAATTGCATTCAATAAATCTTGTTGATTGCCTTTTGGCGCGACGACAGTTTCGATTTCGACAAACTGTGTTGCACCTAAAGCATATAAGTCACAACTGAAACCTGTTGCTGGACGCGCACGACCAAAGTGTTCACCAATACCATCATAACGTCCACCTTGAGCCAGTGGCGCAGCACGATTTGGTGCATAAATGGCATACATCAAGCCCGTGTGATAGTGGTAACTACGTAGTTCAACCACGTCAACACCCACATTCAGATTTGGCCAGCTTGACTGGATTTGCGCTAATGTTGTTTTCAATGCATCAAACGCAATCTTGAAATCAACATCATTTAAAATTTCTTGGCTTAAATGTGCTTGTAATGCATCCAAATCACTTGCATAGCGACCTAATGCATAAAAGTCCGTACCCATCGCTAAATCTTGGGTAAATTCTTCAAGCTCAGGTAATGCCTTACGCTGATATAAATCAGAAAGTTCACTTTCGGTGTTTTTATTCAGACCCGCATGTTTCACCAGACTACGGAATAAACCGACATGGCCCAGATCTAAATGCGCACCTTCAAGCGTATGTGTGTGCTGAATTAAAGCCAGCATCACATTGACCATTTCAACATCAGCTTCGATGCTGTCATGACCATACAACTCTGCACCTAACTGTAAAGGCGCACGTGTTGCATTAAAATTCTGTGGTTTAGTATGCAAGACTGAACCTGCATAGCAATAACGTGCCACACCTTCAACCGGGCGTACATGGGCATCGATACGTGCAACTTGCGGTGTCATATCCGCACGAACGCCGAGTAAACGGCCAGACAGTTGGTCAATTACTTTGAAAGTAACTAAATCTAAATCTTGATTCGATTCTGAAAGTAAAGACAACGATTCAATGTATTCAATAAATGGCGTATACACCAATTGATAACCTCGAACTGCGAGGAAATCTAACGCTTCTCGACGCAACGTTTCAACAACTTGCGCTTGTTCGGGCAATACATCTGCTACCCCGTCAGGGAGCAACCATGTCTCTGAAATGGTCATGTTCCAAACCTAAAATCTGTTCAATGTGGAGGCATCCACACAAAAAGCAACCACATAAAAAAATCGGGTGAATGCCCGATTCAGCGTAGTGTAGCACGAAGATTTATGTGATGCACCTTCGAATTTGCATAAATCTTTATAGTTTTATAATCCGTCCACCTCAACTCGAATATAAAATTAATGATTATATTCAATAGATTGAGTGATTACATTTGAAAGCCTTGTCCATGTTTTTAACCCCAAGAACTGTCCAACATCTGAACTATCGCCTTGCTTCCAGTTGATCAAATTCAATTTTTTGATTGCATCAACAGCCTGAGTATTGAATGCAAAACAGCCGTTCTCTAATTTGGCATTATTTAAACGTTGATTTTGCTTCATCCATAAATCAATTGGAGAATCTCCACCTTGATAAGGATGACTTTTCTCATAGGCTAAATGCTTATCAGCATCCCATAACTGGCCTGAAATGAATTGGCTATTTGTACTTTGATTTTGGCTATTCCCTAATCTACTGTATGTTTCAAGCGTCTCTAAATTTTCTAATGCAATGACGTTATAGCCATGCCACTGTGTATCTAAAAGTCTAAAATATTTTTTATCTTCATCCAGATCATTATATAGATCGACAATTTGCCGCTTCTGTTCATTAAAAGATGAAAAATCAGAAAATGAAAAATCAGACTCAAGATAGGCTTGATTCCACTGGGTCTGTTCTAGGCGGTAACAATAACTACCTTTAGGAAATACGGCGTTTTTATAGGTCAAATAAAATTTAATTAAATTCTGGTCAAGTCGATCAGGATTCGCTGTTAAATCAAAATGATCTCTATAACCCGGCATTACGCGATCAAAAATATTTTGACCTTCTAATTTTACCAGTTGAAAGTTTAAATTCTGCTTAAGTTCAGGTGTCCGTTCATAAAGCCATTGGGTAGAAGATAGTCGTTTAACGACATTTGATTGTGGCGTACCTTTTTCTATCACTTTTGTTTCAGTCAATATCTTCTGGTCTAAAGGCTCATTATGTGACTTATTGAAATTAATCTGATTATTTAATATTGAATACTTGGTAATTTCAAATTCATCCAAATATCGTTCCAAAGAAACATTTGGAGATTGATAATAAACTTGGTAAAGCACATCTTCCTGAGTTGGTTTTTCTTCAACTTTAGATTCGTCACTATGACCTGAGCCCCCACCGCCACAAGCCGATAACACCAGACCCGTTGCGATAATACAAATACTCTTCTTTTTAAAATCCCACTTCATAAAATTACTTCATCTTATTTTTTATAAAAATCATATTATATAAATCAACCATATAATACAAAATGTATTTTAATGGTTCTTGTTACTACCTTTAACCATCATTTCTAACACATTCACCAATTCAACATTCTGCTTTTCTAATGCAGCAATATTTGCCACCGTTCGATCAAGCACTTCCTGTTGTACATGCATTTTTTTGGCAATATCCTGCATGATTTCCAGACTTTTTTTGAGATGCAACTCCAGATGCACTACTTTTTCCTCAAGTTGTACGATCTGAATATCAGCAGGTTGTTGAACTTCGGTATTTTTAAACTGAAACCAGAATAAAAATATCACTGCCCCTAATAAAAGCAGCAGAAAACCCCAAATCAATATAAATGTCATCCGTTGCTCCGAATTATTTATTATCTGTTCTTAAATGTTATTCATCACAAAATGATTCACACAAATCCAGTAAACGATTTGCATAACCCCACTCGTTATCATACCACGCAAAAACTTTCGCTTGGTGTCCCACCACCATCGTCTGCGTTAAATCAACAATTAAAGAATAAGGTGAATGATTAAAGTCACTCGAAACCAAATCCTCATCTGTTACTTGCATAATCTGCGCATAATCAAACTGAGCCGCCTTAGTGAGGACTTCGTTAACTTTATGCACGGTAATGGGTGAGTGCGAAACAAAAGTTAAATCAATCGCTGCGACATTAATGGTCGGTACACGAATTGAATAACCATCAATACGGTCTTCCATTTTTGGCATGACCTGTTTTAACGCGCCTAAAGCACTCGATGTGGTTGGAATAATATTTTGCCCAGAGGCACGCGCACGACGTAAATCCCGATGCGCATGATCCAATACTGATTGATCGGCTGTGACTGCATGGATTTCAGTCATTAATGCCGTATCAATACCAAAGGCATCATCAATGATTTTAACCAGCGGAACTAAAGCTTGAGTGGTACACGACACGCTGGAAATAATCTGATCGCTTGCTTTGACGTCATTATGGTTCACACCATAGACAATCGCAGCATCAACTGAGTCAAAAGGCGCAGCACCAATAATGACTCGCTTCGCACCTGCTTCGACATGGCGGGTTGCATCGGCACGTGAACGGAATAGACCTGTACATTCCAGTACTACATCAATATTTAAATCCGCCCAAGGCAGTAATTCGGGTTGCTCTTGTTTCAGAACTTGTAGTTTTAATTGGCGTTGATTGGACTCAATGTTCAAAAAAATACATTCATTTTCAATCAGAATTTCAACTTGCCCAACAAAGCGACCATGCGTAGTATCGTACTTAAATAAATGTACCAGCGTCTGGACATCAGCCACATCATTAATCGCAACGATTTCAAATTGAAACTGTTTAGGACTTTCAAACCATGCACGTAATACATTCCGACCAATTCGACCAAATCCATTGATAGCGATACGTTGCATGTAGCGTCCTTATTCATAAAAACATCATCTTTTCTGTGCTATATGGTAAAACATCAGTTGCCCTATTGAATATAGATTTTTAGCTTAAACACAGTTTTATATGATATTGCTTGTAAAATCGTTGGTGAGGCGGGTATTTTCCGTTATAATTTAGCACTTTTAAAATCTATGCCACGCAATGGGTTCGATTGTAAAACGTTAAAAACAACGTACCTTATTGCATATAGCCAAATTCAAAATTATGGAGTGTCTTGGTTGTGAGTACTCGCTTTATGACATCAGCTGAAATCCGTGAAGCATTTTTGCGTTATTTCGAATCGCAAGGGCATACACGTGTCGCTTCGAGTTCTCTCGTTCCCGCCAACGACCCAACTTTGCTGTTTACCAATGCTGGTATGAACCAGTTTAAAGATTGTTTCTTAGGTCTAGAAAAGCGCGATTATGTACGTGCCGTTTCATCACAAAAGTGTGTCCGCGCTGGCGGTAAACACAATGACCTCGACAACGTAGGCTATACCGCGCGTCACCATACCTTCTTTGAAATGTTAGGTAACTTCTCTTTCGGTGATTATTTCAAACAAAACGCGCTTAAATTTGCGTGGGAATTCTTGACCAGTGAGCAATGGTTAGGTTTACCGAAAGATCGTTTATATGTCACGGTTTATCACACTGATGATGAAGCGTTTGATATCTGGAATAAAGAAATCGGTCTAGACGCAGATCGTATTATCCGTATTGGTGACAATAAAGGCGGACAATACGCATCAGACAACTTCTGGGCAATGGGTGATACAGGCCCATGTGGTCCTTGTTCTGAAATCTTCTATGATCATGGCGATCATATCTGGGGTGGCTTACCGGGTTCACCTGAAGAAGATGGCGATCGTTTCATCGAAATCTGGAACAACGTTTTCATGCAGTTCAACCGTACTGCGGATGGTGTAATGCACCCTCTTCCAGCACCATCTGTAGATACAGGTATGGGCTTGGAGCGTATTTCTGCGGTATTGCAACACGTTAATTCAAACTATGAAATTGACCTGTTCCAACACTTATTAAAAGCAGCAGCTGAAATCATTGGTTTAGATACCACTGCAATTGAAGCTGAAGCGAAAGCTCAAAATAAACCAGTTGAATACCCTGCTTCTTTAAAAGTGATTGCTGATCATGCACGTTCATGCTCATTCCTGATTGCTGACGGTGTTAATCCTTCAAATGAAGGTCGTGGTTATGTATTGCGTCGTATCATTCGTCGTGCAGTACGTCATGGTAACAAGCTTGGTGCGACTGGTTCATTCTTCTACAAGATGTTGCAACCACTGATCGAAGTGATGGGCGATGCTTATCCAGAACTTGCTGCACAGCAAGCACGTATCGAAGCACAGCTTCTTAAAGAAGAAGAGCAATTTGCGAAAACACTTGAGCAAGGCCTGAAATTACTTGAAGGTGAATTGGCTCAACTGAAAGGCAATGTGATTCCTGGTGAAACTGTATTTAAACTTTATGATACTTATGGTTTCCCAACAGATTTAACTGCGGATATCGCACGTGAGCGTGATCTTACGATTGATGAAGCTGGTTTCGAAGTTGAAATGGCTGCACAGCGTCAACGCGCACGTGATGCAGGTAAATTCGCAGTTGACTATAACAGCATTGTAAAAGTTGAAGGCGAAACTCAATTTGATGGCTACGATGCAACTCAAGGCCAAGGTCAAATTGTTGCGATTTACAAAGATGGCGTTCAGGTTGATGAAATCAACGAAGGTGATGAAGCACTTATCGTTCTAAACCAAACCCCTTTCTATGCAGAAAGCGGTGGTCAGATTGGTGACACTGGTATCTTCAAAAACGATACAGGTATCTTCGAAGTACAAGATACTAAAAAATCTGGTGGTGCTTTTGTCCATCAAGGTATCGTGACCATGGGTAGCCTAAAAGCAGCTCAAAATGTTGAAGCGACTGTTAAAGCAGATATCCGTGCTGCAACAGCGCGTAACCACTCAGCGACTCACCTCTTACATGCAGCTTTACGCCAGATTCTTGGTGAGCATGTTCAACAAAAAGGTTCTTTGGTTGCAAGTGACGTTTTACGTTTTGACTTTGCCAATGACCAACCTGTTTCATTTGAACAATTGCAACAGATTGAACGTTTAGTCAATGCTGAAGTGATTGCAAATACTGCAGTAACTACTGAACTGCTTGATATCGACACAGCAAAAGCCAAAGGCGCAATGATGCTGTTCGGTGAAAAGTATGGTGAAGAAGTTCGTGTATTGTCGATGGGTTCAGTCATTGAAGAGAAAAACTTCTCGATCGAACTTTGTGGCGGTATTCACGTTAAGCGCACAGGTGATATTGGCTTATTCAAAATCACTTCTGAAGGTGGCGTAGCTGCAGGCGTTCGTCGTATTGAAGCCGTGACTGGCACTAAAGCACTTGAAGTGGTTCAAAAATCTGAAACTGATATCCAGACGATCAATGGCTTGTTGAAAGCGCAAAAAGACCAAACTGTAGAGAAAGTTGAAGCGATTGTCGAAACCGCTTCTAGCTTACAAAAGCAAATCGAACAATTGAATCAGAAATTAGCAAGCTTCCAGGCTGCTGACTTACTTGATCAAGTGAAAGAAATTGCTGGTCGTCAAACGTTAATTACAGCTGTACAAGGTTTGGATGCCAAATCGTTACGCAATCTACATGACAGCGTAAAATCAAAATTGGAAGATGCAGTCATTATTTTAGCTGGTGTTGATGGCGATAAAGTGAGTTTAATCGCCTCTGTCGCTAAACAATATGCTGCAACTCTAAAAGCAGGTGACATCATCAAACACTTGGCTCAAGAGCTGGGTGGTAAAGGTGGTGGTAAACCTGACTTAGCACAAGGTGGCGCGCCACTTAACGAGAAGTTTGATCAAGTCATCGCAGCATTACCTGCTTGGCTTGAGCAATAAACAAAACTTCACTTTTGTGTAACTGACCCTGATGCCTCTCAGGGTCATGGCTTATATGGAACAACTATGGCATTAATCGTTCAAAAATATGGCGGTACCTCTATGGGTACTCCTGAGCGCATTTTAAATGTTGCTCGTCGTGTCAAGCGCTGGCATGATCACGGTCACAAGGTGGTCGTGGTTGTATCTGCAATGAGTGGTGAAACCAACCGCTTACTTGCGCTTGCCAAAGCCATTACCAGCACCCCTGACCCACGTGAATTAGATCAAATGGTGTCAACGGGTGAACAAGTAACGATTTCCATGTTAGCTATGGCACTTAATTCAATTGGTGTAGAAGCTAAATCATATACAGGTCGTCAGGTTGGTATCAAAACAGACAGCGCGTTTACCAAAGCACGTATTGAGTCAATTGATACTGATGTGATGACGGCTGATTTAGATGCAGGTCGTGTAATCGTTGTTGCTGGCTTCCAGGGTTATGATGCCAATGGCAATATCACAACGCTAGGTCGCGGTGGTTCTGATACTTCTGGTGTTGCGCTTGCAGCCGCACTAAAAGCAGATGAATGCCAAATCTATACCGATGTGGATGGTGTTTATACCACTGACCCACGTGTAGCGCCTAAAGCGAAAAAAGTCGACCGTATCTCTTTTGAAGAAATGCTTGAAATGGCATCTTTAGGTTCAAAAGTTTTACAAATTCGCTCTGTTGAATTCGCAGGCAAATATCAAGTTCCATTACGCGTATTATCAAGCTTTGATAATGAAAATGATGGCGCATTTGATGAAGATTTCAAACAAAACGTAGGCACACTAATTACGACTGAGGCAGAAGACGATATGGAACAACCAATCATTGCAGGTATTGCATTTAACCGTGACGAAGCAAAATTAACAATTTTGGGTGTTCCTGATGAGCCAGGTATTGCATCTAAAATCTTGTCGCCAATCAGTAATGCGAACATTGAAGTGGATATGATTATCCAGAATGTTGAAGAAGATGGTACAACTGATTTCACTTTCACTGTAAACCGCAATGACTTGGCAAAAGCGAAAGCGATTTTAGACCAAACGGCAAACAGCATTGAAGGTTGTGAAGTTGTAACGCGTGATGACATCGTAAAAGTATCAATCGTGGGTGTTGGCATGCGCTCTCACGCAGGTGTAGCGAGCAAAATGTTCACTGCATTGGCTGAAGAAAGCATTAATATTCTCATGATTTCTACATCAGAAATTAAGGTTTCTGTCATCATTGAAGAAAACTACCTTGAGTTGGCAGTTCGTTGTTTACATACAGCTTTTGGCCTAGACCGTGAACACGGCGAAAGCAGTGCTCGTGCTTAATTAATAGCTGCTTAAACATATTTACTTGTGAGTAAATAAGAAAAAAAACAGAGCCACTATAGTTTTTTTTATAGTGGCTCTGTTATATTAGCCTTGAGGTTTTTAAGAAGATTCTCACAGAACTTACGAAAAAGAATGTTTTTTACATATTTCTGTTAGAATTTTCTGTATATTAGGCTGTGCTTTCGAACAATGAATTCCCTGTCGCAAGTTTAAGCGTTTAGCAAGGAGATAAACATGCTGATTCTGACCCGTCGTGTCGGAGAAACATTAATGATTGGGGATCAAGTCAGTGTTACTGTGCTTGGCGTAAAAGGCAATCAGGTGCGTATTGGTGTAAATGCTCCAAAAGAAGTTTCTGTGCATCGTGAGGAAATTTACCAACGTATCCAACATGAACGTGCCATGCATGAGCATCTGCAACATCTTGATCAAGATTATCAACATTCTTATGAAGAAGATAATAACGAGTTCCCTCGTCATAATAACTTCAACCGTTAATGTGCAGAATTCTTTTCTGAACAATTAAAGCGACTATTTATAGTCGCTTTAATTGTTTATAGACCTAGTGCTTTTTTAACCGGTCCATAACTGCGGCGGTGTTCATCAATCACACCATGGGCCGCAATCGCTTCAAAATGAGCCTTGGTTGGATATCCTTTATGTTTGGCAAAGCCATATTCAGGATATTGCTGATCAAGCACCTGCATCTGGCGATCACGTGTGACCTTTGCCAGAATACTTGCTGCACTGATCTCAGCATGACTCGCATCTCCCCCTACAATTGCTTCACATGCAATCGTAATTCCTTTTGGAATCTGATTACCGTCCACAATCACCTTTAAAGGCTGAGTATGCAAGTTTTCGACCGCACGACGCATTGCCAGAAAAGTTGCCTGTAAAATATTAAACTCATCAATTTCAGCATGGGTCGCTTCAGCAATTGACCATGCCAAAGCCTTTTCCTGAATTTCCAAGAATAATTTTTCGCGCTTCTTTTCTGTTAGCTTTTTAGAATCATTTAAACCTTCAATCGGATTATCTGGATCTAAAATGACGGCAGCGGCAACAACAGAACCTACAAGTGGCCCACGTCCCGCTTCATCTACACCCGCAATTGTCATACTACTTCTCTCAAAATAGGCTGATGACTCAGCCTGATCTTATTAACCTGCTTTTTTAAACGTTTCCGCCACACATGCATTTACAGTTTGTGAAACCACTTGAGTCACAATTGTTGCACGAGCAGTAGGATCAATGGCAGCTGTCGCTAATTCAACTGCTGTTACGCTGTTTGGCGCTTTTTCGCTAACACAACCACAAACTTCAGTCTGGATATTTTCACGTTGTTCAGCAGTCATTACGCGTGTTGCTGTTTTCCATGCTGGTAATGTATTAATCTCATTAATACATTTTGCATTTACCGCAACTTTTAATGCCGCCATACCCAATTGTTGAGAAGTCGCGCCAGCCGAGTTGCTGCCATCTGGTGTTACACATCCTGTTAGGGCTAAAACAACAGGGGCAACAATAAGTACCAACTTTTTCATGATTTCTTACCTGTATCTAAATTTTTGGCAGGCGTATTGTGCCTAAACAGCAAGTTTTATGATATGACTCAATGCAATCTTTACATAATATAACAATTATAACTTAACAATATCTTGATGACCGTTCTAAGCATAAAACGCTCCGTTACATTTCCATTGTATGAGAAAGAACCAAGCCTAATTAAAATTAAAAAAATCCCATCTACAACAATGCCAGGATGTTGCAATGCCAACCTCAGCACAATACTACACGCGTACGGCACAAGTTATTCATTGGCTCATGGCTGCAATTTTTATCACTGCCTGGTTGATTGGCTTTTACAGTGGTAACTTTCTTAGCTATGACGTTGATGGTAGCTTTAAAGGTAATGTCATCACACTTCATAAGAATATTGCCACGACCATTATTTTCTTAGTGATAATCCGAATTTTTTGGCGCTACACCCACCCTGTTCCGCAACTGCCAGATACCATGTCACCGATGATGAAAACACTGGCTCATGTCGGACATTTTTTCCTGTATCTAATGTTATTAGCTTTACCTATAACAGGCTGTTTATTTAGCTGGAGTGCTGGGCATCCTGCACCCGTTTTATATTTATTCGAAATTCCACGTTTAGTTCAAGATAATCCTGACCTACTGGCGATTGTTAAACCATTGCACATTTATCTTTCTTGGTTTGCAGGTTTACTGGTTGCGGGACATATCTTGGCTGCGATTAAACATCATGTTGTTGATAAAGATAATGTCTTACTCAGCATGTTACGCCAGCCAAAAAAGTAGAACATTCAGATATAAAAAAACCGCTTTACGCGGTTTTTTTATTTTTTAAAGCTGATTAACTTCAGTAATCCACTTTTGCTTTTCTTCATCAGAAATAAATGAAGCCTCAAAAGAGTTAATCGCAAGTTGCTTTAATTCTTCATTGCTCAGATCCAGCGCCTGATGAATGGCAACAAAGTTATCATTCATATAGCCACCGAAGTATGAAGGATCATCCGAGTTCACCGTCACATGAACGCCTTTTTGCAACAAACGGCGAATATTATGCTCACCCATGTCTTTTACGACACAAAGCTTTAAATTACTCAAAGGACAAACCGTCAAAGGCATCTTTTCTGCAATCAGACGCGCCATCAGACGCTCATCTTCTTCAGAACGCACACCATGGTCAATACGATTGACTTTAAGCAAATCCAGCGCTTCCCAGATGTATTCTGGTGGACCTTCTTCACCTGCATGTGCAACGATTAAGAAACCTGCGTCACGGGCTTTAGCAAATACACGCTCAAATTTCGAAGGAGGATGCCCTACTTCACTTGAGTCTAGACCAATCGCAATAATGTCATCTTTGAAAGGCAATGCCTGTTCAAGCGTTTCAAAGGCTTTTTCTTCGCTCAAATGGCGCAGGAAGCACATGATCAATTGGGAACTAATACCCAACTTCTCTTGTGCATCTTTACAGGCACGTTTAAGACCAGCCAATACCGTTGCAAACGCCACCCCACGCTCTGTATGCGTTTGTGGATCAAAGAACATTTCGGTGTGAACAACACGATCTTCAGCACATTTTTCAAAATATGCCCAAGCAAGGTCATAAAAATCCTGCTCATGCACAAGCACATTCGCGCCTGCATAATAAATATCGAGAAAAGATTGAAGATTATGAAAGTTGTACGCCTGCTTCACTTCTTCAACAGATTGATAAGGAATCTGAATCTGATTACGCTGTGCAATAGCAAACATCAGTTCCGGTTCAAAAGTCCCTTCAATATGCACATGCAATTCGGCTTTGGGTAAAGCACGAATCAGCTCGATTTGATTCATATTAACTCCACGTCTAAAGAAAAAAGGGTGTTACCAAATGGACACCCTTTTCGGGTTCTTTGCCTGAACAACCATTCAAACAAAGAATTATTTAAAAATAATAAATCTTGGATTAACCGCCAAATGCCGCGAACTTAAACACCCAAAGCGCAGCAATGATCCAGACCATATATGGTACAGTTTTCGCCTTACCTGTGAATAATTTAACCAGTGCATAGCTAATAAAGCCCATTGCAATACCATCAGCAATTGAATACGCAAATGGCATAAATACAATCGTTAAAAATGCAGGAACGGCTTCAGTAATATCATCCCAGTCGATATTGGTGATCCCCTGGATCATCAACACACCAATGAACAACAATGCAGGTGCAGTTGCAAAACCTGGTACAGATTGAGCCAATGGCGCCAAGAATAAACAGCCCACAAATAAGAATGCCACAACAACAGCGGTCAAGCCTGTACGACCACCCGCTGCCACACCTGATGCAGACTCAATATAAGGAGTTGTTGATGATGTACCTAAAGCAGCGCCAGCAACGATCGCAGTTGAGTCAGCAAATAATGCTTTTTTCAAACGCGGCAATTTACCATCCTGCAATAAACCTGCACGATGCGACACACCAACCAACGTCCCTGTACTGTCAAATAAATCGACAATAAAGAAAACAAAAATCACGCCCACCATACTGGCTGTAAACAGACCTTCAAAGTCCATTTGCATGAATGTCGGCGCAATCGAAGGAATCTCACCGACTACGCCCTTAAATTCATTTAAGCCCAGCAATGTCGCAATAGCAGTCACAGCCAAGATACTGATAATGATTGCGCCACGCACTTTGAATTGATGTAACAATACGATCAACAGGAAGCCAAATAATGCAAGCAATACCGTCGGCTGTTTAATATCTCCCAGCCCAACTAAAGTTGCCTGATTTGCAACAATAATGCCTGAGTTCTTTAAAGCAACCAAAGCTAGGAACAAACCAATACCACCACCAATGGCAAATTTAAGTGACATTGGAATCGCATTGACAATTGCTTCACGGATTTTGAAGAAGCTGATTGCAAGGAAAATAATCCCTGAAACAAAAACAGCAGCCAAGGCAGTTTGCCAAGGCACACCCATGCCTAAGCAGACAGAATAGGTAAAATAAGCATTTAAGCCCATACCAGGTGCTAATGCGATTGGATAATTCGCAATAATCCCCATGACTAAACAGCCGATTGCAGCAGCCAGACAGGTCGCAACAAACACCGCTCCGTGATCCATTCCTGTTTCAGAAAGAATGAGCGGATTTACAATAATGATGTAACACATGGTTAAGAATGTGGTTACACCTGCCAAAACTTCTGTTCTAAAGTTAGTTTTGTTATCGCTTAATTTAAATAAGCGTTCTAACAAACCAGCTGAAGCATTAGGCGTTGTCATAACATAGCACCTGTTAAAATCTAAGATCGTAGGACGTGAAATCTATACTCTTGTGCGACAATCTTTTTTGAATTTGCACAAAAGAGTACTCGAAGCTAGAAAGCAATCTATATGCCAGCTTGGTACTTGTTACATAGACAACATGTATAAATTTAATTTCGCTATCAAAACGTAAAAAGCCGCATATCTTCATGCAGCTTTTTATTTAGTGGTAAATATTTTAACAGATTCTATTTAAAACTTGCGCATCGCAAAGTAAAAAAAGACCACTTAATCGACAATCTCAAGTAAACAATTGAGTCATCTACCCTGTGTGAAGCGGTACACTTCTAATTACTGCGTTTATACGAGGATAAATGGCTACGAGGGTCTTGCTGAATATTATCAAGGCTATGTTCTGCATCTTGGACAATTTTCATGAGCTCTTGGCGCTTTTTCATCTGCGCGTCGGTATAGGCCACATAACCTAAAACGACGATGGCAAAACTCACAAGCAAAGTCAGTGTAATCTTCATTATTATTATCTCTATTTTAATGTTTTCTTTAATACTAGCAAAAAAGTATTAAACAGAGTAAAAATAAGCATAATAAAACCAAAAATGAGAACTACATCACAATTATACAGTTATTCTTAAGGTTTTATTGCTTATTTTTCATACAATTAAATATTAGAATATTACCGTATTTTAAGCAATGGCATTTTATATAATTCTATAAGATAGATATAAATTA